>NZ_JBNUPJ010000001.1:0-159367 GCF_050409485.1 Facklamia sp. P12945 | reverse complement strand
CATTTTGTGTTAAAGTCTTCCATAAGGGACCTCCTATTTGTGATTGTTTTGTGGTTATTACAATCTTACATAAGTGAGGTCTCTTTTTCCAGGGAGTCTCAGAGCTCACACAAGAAATATTACGCTATGATTTTACTTAACAAAAACGTTATTAAATTTATCAATTTCAAATCTTTAAGTACTTTGTAATAATTAATACCTAAAATTTTCATTATTATACCTTTGAATATGCAGTCTTAAAAATATTTTTTTCACAGTAAAAGATTGAAAATATTAAGGTGATAACTATAGAAATAGTCGTAGCTACTGCTGGTCCAATAAGTCCAAAATACTGTATTAAGACAATATCAAGAATAACATTCAACACTGATCTAAAAATATTTATTGTTTGCTGTATCTTATATTTTTGATTTGTATTGTAATATATCATATAAAAGACACCCCAATACCGAAACATACTACCAAGCATTAGTATATTGAATATTTGTACGGAGTTTTCATATTGTTCTCCATAAAGTTTTGTTATTATTAGTTTTGAAAAGAAAATTACAATCAAATGCATAAATGTGCTTAATCCAAAAATTATGAAACGTTCCTTATAAAAAAAATGCTTTATCTCTTTATATTGATTCTTAGCAAAATATTGAGAAACACTTCCTGCATAATAACTACTTATGACAAAAGAAAAATTTGCTATTGTATTGAACAGTTTATATGCAGCGTTATAAATACCAACATCTTTGGTAGTCATAAAATACTTAATAACAGCCGTATCTCCAAAGTTGATTAAATAAAGACCAGAAAATCCAAATAATTGCCATAGAGAAAAATTTAAAATTTCTATAAAAAAGCTTTTGTCAAATTCGAATTTACCTATATCGTTTTTGTTAATTCCAAATATATAAAACAGAACTGTTGAATGGCTAATTATATTTAGTAGAATTAGTGTCTTTACATCAATTTCGAAGATAAAAATCATAGCTAGATAAATAAGTTTTGCTGTTACTGAAAGCATACTTGATAACAATTGTTTTTTGACAGCCAGAAAATACTGACTTAAGTAATCTTCAGCCACACTGATATACAACCAAATTAATAATAAAAAAGTGACTTCTATTCCTATATATTCATTAATAGAATTTCTAAATATTACGAAGAGTGTTGTTGTTAAAATTAGACTAGCAGAAATTATAACGTTTCTAGCCCAGAACGTTTTATTTATTGATCCGGTCTTGGCTTTTTCTTGACTCCCATAGTATAGTATCGAGGATGAGCTCCAACTAAATCCAAATGTAGTTATTAGACCTATAAACATAAAAGCTAGTGAAAATAAACCGAAATCATTTATGGATAATTTTCTGACAATTACTATATTAGTTATTAATCCTAAAAGCATGATTAAAACTTTCAATAGAAAATAAAGTATAAAATTCTTCCTTTCATTTAAAAAATCTATAATTCTAACCATAAATTTTCACTCCTAAGCGTTTTTAATAGATTACACTTTCCCAATCATTAATTATCCTATTAATCTCAAAATCTTTAATTCTATTTTTTGATTGGATTGAGAAGTGTTTATATAGATCTTGATTTTTTAGTATGGAAAGGATTGAATTTGCTATTTGCATTTCTTCTGAAGTTATTGCGTCCTCTGCTTTGTACATTGAACCGTCACAGACCGGAGTAAGGATGCCATATCTGTTTTTACAAATTTTATAATTCATTTCTTTGTAATCAAATTCTGAAGGCGCTAATATTTCTCTCGGACCTGACTTACAATCACTAGACACTACGGGGACACCACAAGCCATAGCTTCAGCTAATGCATTAGGAAACCCTTCATGAAATGAAGTCATTACAAAAATTTTAGACTTCGAAATATATTTGAATGGATTCTTCTGAAAGCCTAAAAAGTGAACACTGTCATCGATTTCAAGGTCGAATGTTAATTTCTTTAAATAAGATTCTAGATTACCTTCTCCTAAAATTATCAATTGGGCATTCGGAATCGCTTTTTTTACCACAGAAAAAGATCTTATAAGGTGCCAGTGACCTTTTTGTTTATTCAACCTACCAGCTGTTATTATTACAGGCTTTTCAAAAATAAAGTTATATTTCTCTTCAAGAATTTCCTTTGATTTTTCTTGAATTGTATGAATATCATATGAATTATATATAACTTTAATCTTACTTTCATCAATCTTATAGTTTTTAATCAAATCTCTTTTTATTTCTTCAGATACAGAAATAATTAGATCTGATCTTGGATAAAGATATTTAATTGTTAAATTCCAAAACTTTGATTTCATACCGTGACTATGCTTAGTTGACATATGATTTCTTACAGAGATAATGGATTTACCACTACTAGATGTCAATGAATTAATTAAATTTGGATATTCTAGAAAGCTTATAGTTACTGAATCCTCATTCATTTTTTTTAATTTCCAAATTTTCGCCTTTCTTAAAAGTAAAGAAATTATTTTTCTAAAAAAATTATTAGGTTTAGTCTTATCGAGATATAAAATTTCTCCTTCGTAAGGATAATCAATTCTCGAATTTTCTCCAAACAACAAAATGTTTCGTAAAATATTATTATTCAAATGTAATGTTAGGTTGGATACTACTCTTTCTGCACCCCCGGTAGATAGTGTTCCAATAAAAAAGTTTACTTCTTTCAATTTAATTCACCTCATTGTTTTAGATTTTGAGATTTAAAGCACTATCATGGGATTATTTTAAATTTTGTAGTTAAAACTAATAATATCCATACTATTAAATAGTTACGATACGCTCCAAAATGATTCATATATGAGAACATAATAATGAATATGCAAAGTACTATAATAATTGGATTTTTAGTCTGCTCAGATATCTTAATAAATTTATTCAATAAGAATAACGAAAATGGAATTCCGAGCCAACCTAGATTTGATATTGCCTCACCGAATAAGCTGGTTTGAAAGTTCCAACTAATAATTGTTCCTGGTGAATATCCTAATGCCGATGCAGTAACATAAATATCATATGGGTATGGCTTGTTTGGCCAAAAACTTCGAGGAATATAAAACAAAATGTTATATAGATAACTCTGTCCCCAATAATCAAACATTTTATATTCTTTAGGGTTTAATAATGCATATATTGAGAATTTCACATCAACATCGCGGAAAAAATATAATCTAAGGTTATCAATTGTAGTAACATTTGCTGTATGCTTATCAATAATAAATGCATAAGCTAAAAAAAATATCAGAATAAACAAACTGCCAGAAACTACTTTTTTAATGGGAAATCTGCCTCTAGGAGCTTTAAGTATATCTACTGATAATATTGCAAAGACTATTAATGCAAATAAAGTTCTTTTTCCATTCAGTATTCCAGTGATAATAGTTGCTAAAATAATTAAAAAATTATTAAAGGCTGTTTCTTTACTAAATAACTTTGTAATGAGAATAAATATTAGAGAAATAAATCCACCTATACGCATAAAATTTTGATGATACCAAAGTTCGGAATCAGTAGCCATGAATGCAAATCTTTGAAAATGAGCATATTCTGTAAAATATTTTTCTGGTGATGGTGAAAACAGTGCAAATATCAATGGAATAAACATTAAAACTACCGAAAGAAGATAAAATTCTCTTCGAATTTTTAAATTACTTAACGTTTCTCTTATATCTGAAATCGAAAATCTTGTTGTTTCTCTTTTATTCCCCATTAAGTATAGAATAACTACTATAATAATTGTGAATATGCTATAAATAATATTAGTCGTAATATCAGTCAACGCCTTTTGAAAACCTGGAGACTTATAACTATAATCTTGAACACCTAAGATCAATTCTAAAAGGATTGGAAATACAAAAATTATCTGAAAAAGCAATAATATAATATATACTATATTTAGCTTATTTTTAAGCTTCATGAAAGTACTTAAAAATATAACAAAATTTATAAATAATGCTAATAATTGAAAGAAAATATTCACAAATACCTCCTATAAAAATCTGATATTTTACTTAAATTTTACTTTGAGAGTTCTTAAAAGCTCTAAAGAATTTTTTTCTTCTTTTTTCTATGATTTCCTTTTCATATTTTTTTGATTCTTGATAGTTCTCTTTTGCTTGCTCAAGCATCGTATTTTTGTTAAAACCATTTAAAATATTTAAAATCTCTTTAATATTATTATGTGTATTGCTAAAAATAAATTTTTTATTTAAGAGTTCTGGTATACCCGCTGTATTAGCACCAATAGCAGGAAGAGCTTTGCTCATAGCTTCAATCAACGCGCGAGGTAACCCCTCTTGTCTACTAGGTTGCACGTATATGTCAATAGTTTCTAACCAGTTAAATACTTCCTTATGTGGCATAGCTCCTAAAAATTTCACTTGATTTAAAACACCATATTTTTTTGCAATTGATCTCAAAAAAGTTTGATCCCCATCTCCAACTAGTTGATATTCATAGTTTGTTATTCCAGACTTTTTTAATTCTCCAAGAGCTTGGATTATATACTGTTGACCTTTATATTTCACATTCACAGCCGCCGTCGTTCCTAAGATTACTTTGTCGGTTCCATTCATTAATTCAATTTTTTTTATTCGTCTTTCGAGAACTTTATCATTAAAGTCTGTTAAAGACACATTTGAACAATTTGTAGATTTTCCATTTGTAGGGTATTTATTTTGCAAGAAATTATTAGTTACATAAACAACATAAGGTGCCTCTTTAACTCGTAATTTAGTCTTATAATTCATAATAGGAGCTACAAATTTCCCTTTAATACTATGATTCCAATAGCCATCCCAAGCATATCCAACTACTTCGACTAAATAAGGTTTATGATGTTTTTTTGCTAAATCTACTGCAATATTTCCAATAAAACTTGGAAGTCTAGCAACAATATAATCGGATTTTTGAATTTCCTTATCAATTATTTTAATTGCTTCTTTTTTAAATTTAAATTGTCCTTTAACGCTAGAAATATTAGGAACAGAAATAACTTCAAATGGATTTACCGTGATTTTAGATAATTTTTTATAAGCTTCGGAACTTGAGATATCTTGAACTCTTATTACTACTGCTATTTCATCTGCTATTGAGTAATAACGCTCAAAAGTTTCGTCATTATGTGCAATACCATAAAAATCATTATGATCATCTTTTCTAATTGGCCCATCGTGACAAAAGAGAACTCTCATACTATAACTCCTTCTTTGGATTTGGTAAAATAAACTTTTCACCTAGAATAAAATCAAATTCATCAGGGTCAAACTGAACATAGCCAGTCCATGGATAAAAAGTTAATTCACCAAAATATATTTTTTTATTAACACTATATAAGTCAACTCTAACGAAAGGAAAGTCTTTAGCTAGAATGGAGGCAATTTTAACCATTTGGTTTAGATGACTGGGTTTTTCAAAGATATCCTTTGCTTCAATACCCTCGAAATTGACAGGTATAAAATTCCAATCTATATCATAAAAATTCCTTATATGATTTTCAAACCTGTTGACATTGTGCATTACGTATTTTGGTTCACCATTAAAACAAAAAAACTTATAATCATTTACTCCATTTCTTTGGTACTCATCTTCTAAGAACTCTTCAACAATTATTCTTGGTTTTATTCCATTGTATGCCCATTCTCGCCCGGCGTTATAACTGTCGCGATGAAGCCAAATTTTAAATTGATCTTTTAAATTTTTTTCATCAACTTCATTTTTATTCTTACAAAAAATATTAGTTCCACTACCATCACTTGTTTTCATTACAAATTTTTTAGGTAAATTTTTTATTTCTATTTCATCCGAATTTTCGTAAACAGCATATAAATCTACCAGAAGATTATCTAAATTTTTTTTAGACAAATACTCCCTCACCTTAAATTTATCAGCTGCTATCGTCATTTTTGAATCTCTATAAAATAATTTATACCATTGTATTTTCTCACTAAATCTAGTTGGATTATTTAAATTAGGAAACCGTTTTAATTTGATAAAATATTGTATTATTATCATTAAATCATCCGGTAAAAAAGATAATAAGCTTAGAATTTTAAATCTCGTTTCTCGATTTTTAATTATTTTTTTATAATCCACTATATATCTCCCGTTTCTCTTATATAATTATTAATTACAATGTTTCTATCAAATTCTTTTTCTACTTTAGTTCTACCAGCCAATCCCATACTTTTTTGTTCTTCATAAGATAAATTTATAAATTTTTTTATTTTTTCAATGAGATCTTGTCCATTTTCTGGTTCTATCAAATACCCAGTAATTCCATCATCTACAATCTCCCTACAACCACTTCTATCAGTAGCTATAACCGGCCTTCCTGAAGCAGCACTTTCGAGTAGAACATTCGACATGCCTTCAGGATAATAAGTTGGATGTATAGTGCAGTGAGTTTTTTTTAGGTACTCTCGTATATCGTTTTGCATTCCATGATATTGAATTATTCCTCTATTTTGATATTCCTCTAATTTATTTTCATAAGATTCTTCACAAAATCCTATTATATGAAATGTTGTTTTTGGATATTTCTTCTTGATTACTTCTGCTGCTTCTAAATAAAGATCAATTCCCTTTTCTTTCATTATTCGAGATATAAATATAAAGTTAATACTATTTTCAGAGTCGGGGTAGTCAAGATATTTGAAATAATCTAAATTAACACCAGAACCTGGTAACAGTTTATGCTTAGCAATGGCAATATTATTCTTCTCGAAGAATTTTTGATTTTCTTCATTTTGAAAAAAAACGGTCTTCACTGATGTAAAAGCATATTTATACAATAGCAACGTCAATCCTTGCATAATACCTGGTTGTTCTACAGCAGTTCCTAAGCCAGTTATATTCGCAACAAACGGTATGTTATATTTTCTTGCAGCGATTGCTCCATAAATATTAGGTTTTATTGTATAGGAAAAGATAATATCTGGGTTAATTTCTTTTATTGTTTTTTTATAATATTGAATTAATTTCAGTTCGCTAAAGATATTTTTCCCATGACGATCAATTTTTAAATTAACATGTTCAGCCCCAATATTTTTTAATTTTTCAATTTTTTTTCCATATGGAGATGATATAATTACTCTGTGACCTTCTGCTATAAGCCTTTCTACTAATTCCCTTCTGAAATTATAAATAACAATCTCATGATTAACTAAAAATAGTATCGTTTTACCCATTAACTCTTTTCCTCCAGCTGATCTATTGATTGCTTTAAAGAATATTTTTGATAATTAAATTTATTTTTCCTAGTTATTTCTTGAATATAATAAAGGTTTCCAAATATTTTCTTTAAGTATGAATTACTTATTAAGCGTTTTAAAATTGGATTGAATAACTTAGTGAAATAAATATGGCGGCTTTTATTTATAGCAATTAAATTAACAAGCTGAGTTGTACTAACATATTCTGGATTTTGAGGAAAAAATATTCCCTTGCTTTCTTTTTTTATAATCAAATAAATCAACTCAGTTAAATTATATATAAATAGCATCGATCTCCTATTCTTAAAATCAGGAAATATTGGTGTAATTGAAGCTACCTTTACTAACTTCGGGAAATTACCTTTAGAATTTGGTCCGTATATCATAGGTGGTCTTAAAATAACCACTTTGAATTTTTCATCTGATAAAGGCATGATTCCATTCTCAGCTTTAATTTTTGAATCACCGTATGGATCTTTTGAGTATGGAATAGTGTCTTTTGTAATTTCACCGTTAATCAATTTACTTGAAGAATAGATGATGATTGAGCTCATAAAGATAAATTGCTTAACTCCATTATTTTTGGCATGATTGGCAACTTCAATCGTTAAATCTGTATTGACTTTATAATATAAATCACTTTGACTCTTTTTGGCATTAGCATGTGCAATACCTGCTACATGAAATACCACATCATATTGACGAAAGTCTACTTCCTTCCACTTATTATTTCTTGTTTCAACTTCATCAATAACTAAATCGTAATTGTTTTCTTTACAATACTTAATAAATGATCTCCCAATGTAGGAATTCTTACCAGTAATTAAAACTCGTTTAGTCAAATTCATCCACTTCCTTAGTAGTCAGACTTCCAGTGCCACCTTCAACCACTCCATCACTTTTAAAGACCGAAATTATAGTGCCTATAACACAACGAATATCCATTATTAAGCCTTGTTTTTCAACGTATTCCCCATCTAATTTGGCCTTTAGAGGAATTTCTAATTCATCCCGTCCATTAATTTGAGCCCACCCTGATAAGCCAACTGGAACATCATTTGCCCCATACTTATCGCGCTCTTCAATTAAATCATATTGATTCCATAGGGCTGGTCGTGGTCCTATAATTGCCATATCTCCTTTTAGTATATTGATTAATTGAGGCAATTCATCCAGACTCGTTTTCCTTAAAAATTTACCCACTTTAGTAATATATTGATCGGGATTACCTAATAAATGAGTAGGTATGTCCTTGGGTGTATTAATAGTCATGGTTCTAAATTTCAAAATATTAAAATGGCTTTTATGGATCCCTACGCGTTTTTGTTTAAATAGGATAGGCCCAGGCGAATCCATTTTAATCGCGATAATCAAAATCAAGATTAACGGGGATAATATAATTAAGGCCATTAAGGATAGAATAAAGCCTATTATTCTTTTAAAGATTAAATACATATTGCTTCTCCTCATTATGATAATATTCACCGTTAAAAGTATAACACAAGAAATCTCATTTTGAAGGCATTCTTCGTTTTTCTTTCAAATATTACATTTATTACATAACCTAGCTAAGCCAGCGTTTAAAAGGCTCACGGTCGACAACTTTTATTAAGAGATAAAGGCATATTAATAACCCACTTCCAACCACACTAACATAGATAAGAGGGGGCATCGATAAAGCCATTTTTTCAACCGTCCCTTCAAGTAATTTCAAGAAAAGAACATGAGAAAGATAAATTAAGAAAGAATACCGGCTAAACCATAGGAAAAGCTTCTCAAAAGGCAACCTATATAACATAAAAGTCAAGACCAAACCGATCGAATAGAAAGTAACCAAAGGTCTTGTATTGGCAATCACTGCTCCCCCACTTAGATAAGATTCTTCAATCAACAAGCCTAGCATTATTACCGTATAAATCAAGATACCATAACGATAAACTTGAAAGCTTTTAAGCTTAGCTTGAAAGTCTCGGCTTAACCAAATGCCAAAGAAGAAGCAAAAAGCATAGCTATAATAGTCTTGGACCTTATCATAAGGAATATAGCCTAGTAGGTGATCACTGACATCTTGGAAGATGAAAAGACCCACGAAGGCTATGGCTAAGTACTTGTTATCGGCAATTTTAGATAAAAGTGGGTAAAAGATATAAAGTCCCACAATTAATGGAACAAAATACAAGTGATAGGAAGTCTTCCCTAGCAAGAGAAACTGCAAGAAGGTCAAAAGACTCAATTCTTCACCTACCAACCAGAAATTAGCCCAAGCATAGATTAAAGACCAGCACAAATAGGCCGGGATAATTTTTATGAGGCGGTCTTTTAAGAAGGCGGGGTAATCAAGTTGTGAATCCAAAGCATCGGTCCGATCCAAACCCCAACCTGAAAGCATTAAAAAGACTGCTACCGCAAAGCGTGTCGCTTGATTAAGGGCTAGGATCCATAATTTATTTTCTCCTAATAAAGGGGCTGTAAGATGAATCAAGAGGACCGCTATCGTTGCAAGCCCTCGTAATAAATCAAATGGAATAAAACGTTTTGTCATTTTTGTCTACCTTTTCTAATTCAATTATTTATTGGTCAATCCAATAATAGAGTTCTAGATAATAGCCGATGTATTTATAGACTTCAGAAGCCATTATCCTTAAGGCCTGGCGACTGTCTTGATAAAGGACTTCCTCACCCTGAGCATTCTTTAAATAAGCACTGACATAATAAAAGTGCATATCCTTTCCCCGACTCGCACGCTCAAAAGCCAATCGAGTGCGCCGGCTATGATAGTCGGTCGTAACTACTAAGGCCGTTTGCCATCCCCTTTCTTCCATGATGGCGATAGAATTGGTCGCATTGGTCCAAGTAGAAGTTGCTTCTAATTCTCCAATCACTTGGTCTTCCGATAAACCGGTGTCAGTTATAAAGTCAATTAAGGGTTTGGTGCCGATAAACTCATTTAAGGGAGAAACAATCATTGAGTGTGATGTGACATAGCCTTCTTGGATTAATTCAGCTGCCTTCAAGGGACGAACTATTTCCCCACCTGGTACAATCACCACCTCAGCTTCAACCACTTCTTGACCAATGTCTAAATGATTAGCCAACCAGACTAGATAGGTCACTAGCGCTACAAGAAGGATAAATAGAATCTTTACTTTCATGTTTGGGGCCTCCTTTTTTCATTTAATAGCTGCTAACTAGCTAAGACTAAGAAATAGACACACAGGGCATACAGAATACTGTATAAGCTTCCCATCAAATAATACTCCGCAACCCCCTTGTCTTCTTCTAAATGTTTGAAACGCGCATTGGATTTGGCCGTATAAATTAAACCAATCGCATTCACCTGGCCCATGCCTAAAAAGATCAAGGAAAGAATCCGCTCCAAATGACCGATTAAAGCGCCCGTCCCTTGTAGACCTTCTTGCTGAATGGCCTGACTGTGAGGATAAGGACTGAAGGCTAGTTTAAATAAAACATTAGCCGGCTTGCCGACCAAAAGGATCGCTAATAACCCCGTCAGCATTTGACGGTTCAAAACGCAGGGAAAACAGACCCTAAGGAGTTAGTAAAAAACACTTGGCCTAACAGAATGATGAGGACAATATGTAGGATTTGATCAATTAAGAAAGTATATAAGCGATAAGAAGGC
Source organism: Facklamia sp. P12945 (assembly GCF_050409485.1). Classification (NCBI taxonomy): domain Bacteria; kingdom Bacillati; phylum Bacillota; class Bacilli; order Lactobacillales; family Aerococcaceae; genus Facklamia; species Facklamia sp. P12945. The sequence goes on along the minus strand of NZ_JBNUPJ010000001.1, from coordinate 148,501 downwards.
TGAAGCTTGTCAAAGCCACTCTTTATACAGTCGATCAGACTGTAACTAATCCAAAGCATCAGATAAGCATAAAAGGCCGGCCAAAAGACTTGATAGTATAAGCTCCGGATTAAGGGATAGAAGAAAAAAAGGCCATGAATCGCTAAATGAGTTGCCAAGGCTTGCCTGTTAGGCTGCTTGTCTACAGCTAATTGAGGACTTTATAATTGAAAATCACCTAAAAAGTGCAGGATTAAAATCATGATTGTCCATTGATTAAAGGGACTCATGATTCCCCTCCAAAAATTCTGCAATCGTTTCTCGACCCCTCAAGTAGATCTTAATATTACCCAGTGATAAGCGCTTGCTCAGACTGCTCTGACTGATTTGAATCGTTTGGGCAAAATGGGCCTGATCAAATTCCGCTTGGTAGATCCCCTCTTCAAGCATCAACTTGAAAGTCTCCCGTTGCAGGTCGGTCCATTGGCTTTTCAAGGTTTCACTCAAGAGAAACAGGCTATTGACCATCTGATTAATCGAATCGTCTTGGGTCCTGAGCGCCAGATGACACTTGTTACCATAATGATTACGGTGGACAGCTTCAATCGCCTCTCGCGCTCGCCAAAAGGCTGGACCATCGGCTCCGATACTTCGTTCAGGATCGATGGCCGTCGTGATCTCACCGATACCGATTCCCAGCCGAAAAGGATGGGGCAATGTGACATATAAGTCATCTAAAAAGTTCAGCCAGTTTGAATCCAACTTCATAATCACTTGAAACTCATCGCCAACTGTTAAGGTCAATTGAGAAAGCAACTGCTTTTGATACTTCTGATTAAGGCGCTTGAATATGTCTTGCACTTGCTTTTGGAATACCTTACGTTCTTTGATTTGCTTAGACTTAATAAAATCCCCGATAATAACCACATCACTAGCCATCGAACTCCTCCTTCCTGCCTACTGCCTACTTACTTCATTTTTTACCATTGTTAGAAGAATCTTACGATCATAACTGGCTAGGTTTCCCTTTCCTTGAGGAAAGTAATTGATATTTCTTTCCTCATTCAAGGAAATTTAATAAATTTGCCTTGTTTAGGGAAAGTTTACCCTAAACAACCTTTAAAAGCAAGCGATCCCTTGCGAGCATTCATCTGAAAAAAAGCATCCGCTTTAGGCTTAGGTCAAAAGACCCATGCTTCTTTTGCGAATGCTTAATAAAACGATTACTGATTCATCTGTTCATCCATCGCAACCACCTGGTCGAAGCCTAAGGCCACGATATAAGTACCGATATTAGGTAGTTTAAGGTGGCTAGCTAAGGCGTCCTTGTAAAGTTTCAACTGGTAGCGATACTTGTCTTTTAACCCTTCCAATTGTTCTTGTTTGGATTGACTCAGATGCGGACGGTAGCGGTCCGTCTTGAAGTCAATCAAGACAAAACCTTGATTAGGTATCACATAATAGCTATCAATTACCCCGTGAACCAGAATCGAATCTTGCTCCATCTGCATACTTTGCTTGCTCTCAGTCAGATTGGCGAACAAGTCCTTAGCCGGTACCAGGTAAGAAAAAGCTTGTTCCCGTTTAAGTTGATCGCTGTTTTCTATCATTTGTTGGCCGATCGGACTTCGGAGGAAGTTAAGAATTGTTTCCAGGTACAGATGTGGCCGATCTTCTGCTTCCATCAAACCTCGCTCAATCATCGATTGGATCTGGTCTTGTAAGATCTGATTATAATCGGCTGGGTCAGCTAATTTAAAGGGACCAAAGTCCACCTGCTCCATCAGATAGTGGTTCAAAGTTCCTATCCGAGCTGCATCAAGCGTTTTGGACTGCATAAAGCTTGGGGCTTCAAAGGTATCTTGCGTATAGCGAATCCCTTGAATGCCTTGATTCCCTTGATCTATATCAATGGATGCATCTAGCTCATGCATAGATTCCTTCCGCCGGTCTGCATAAAAAGAAAGAGCTGGATGCGGTGGTTCTTCGAACAAACGTTTTAATTCCGAAACAGATTGATAGGCAGCTGTCTGACTGGCTAATTGATAAGGGTATTGGGCAGTTAGCAATTCTTCAAGCTGGTTGATCCTCTCATGCTTGTGCTTGGGTTGATCGAAAGCTTCGCCCTTTTGTAGCGCCTTCAACCAGGCCGGCGGGCTGGCTATTGGATGGCTAGCCGTCACGCTAGGTACATTGGCTTGAATTTGGTCTTCAGTATAGATACGTGTGATAAAGTCTTGAGCAGTAATTGTAGCGAGTGATTGATGGTTTCTTTGAGCGAGGGAAGTTGCCTGATGAATCCAATCCAAGAAACTATTAGCTTGTGATCTGAGTTCTAGGGCCACTTGCAAGCTGTCAGGGTCAGTCATCATCTGATAATGGTCGCCCTTTTCTTGCCATTTTTCCCTACTCTCAATCGAACCCACTATCATTAATTTCTGCTCGGTTCGCGTCAAAGCTACATAGAGTACCCTTAATTCTTCGGCTTTTGCTGCTTGATCTAGGAGCATTTGTCGCGAGGTTTTACTGATGGATTGATAATAGACAAAGTCATCCGTTTGGTAGTGGTTCATACCCACTCCATAATGCTTGGTCGCCACAATAGCTTTTTGGCTATCCATTAAATTAAAGCGGTGATTACTGTTAATTAAATAGACAACCGGGAACTCACTCCCCTTAGAAGCATGAATGGTCATAGCCCGCACCATATTTTGATCCTTGTCTAATTGTAGGGGTTCTGCCAAGTCTTTGTCTTGTTCTAAAAGAGTCTCAATATAGTGGATAAAACTTGCTAAACTGCCTCCTAAACCTTGATTAATGGTTTGAGCTTTTTGATAAAAAGCATGAAGATTAAGCTGACGTTGGCGCCCCATCTCTAAGCCCACCACATAGTCTAAGAAGGAAGTGTCTAGATAGATTTGCCAGATGACTTCATCAATAGCCTGGTGGCCAGCAAAGTCACGCCATTTTGCAAGTTGGGTAAAAAAGTTTTGCACTTTCTTTTGTATGGCTAATAATGGATGATCCTTTTCAAATGCTTGCCTCAATAAGCCTTCTACCGCTTGATAGAAGGAAGCTTGTGGATGATTAACCCGAATCAAGGCTAAGTCATTGTCACTCAAGCCTACAAAGAAAGACTTGAGAATAGCGACCAGAGGAATATCCTGCATGGGATTATCGATTAATTTTAAGAGGGCTAAAATTAACTGAATCTCTTGTCGCTGGAAATAGGTCTCAATGGCTTGTGAAGTAAAAGGTAGCTGGTAATGGCTGAAGGCTGCCTGCAAATTGGCAAAGCTGGATTTGGTAGAACTTAGCACCACAATATCCTTAAAGGTCATCAAACGATCCTTACCCAATTCTTTATCATAGATTTGATAGCCTGCGCGCAACTTGGCTTGGATATCTTGAGCAATTAGATGGGCTTGGTAATCAATTCCCTTGTCTATTAATAAATCAGGACGATCTGCTTGCATTTGATCTTCTTCGTCTGAGCGTTCCTTGCTATGTAAGAGCAATTCAATGGCATAGTGGTCTATTTCCTTTGCAACTGTGAAGTCCTGGTTGCCGGTCATCAAACGCTCATTTTTACCATAGGTCATTTCTCCAAAGGATTCATCCATCAAGCGTTCAAACAGATAATTGGTAAAGTTAAGGACTTGGTCCCTTGAGCGGTAATTCTTATCCAAGATAATCAAGTGACCTTGGTCACTGGTTTGGTAAGTACGGTATTTTTGGAGGAATAGGGATGGTTCTGCCATCCGAAAGCCATAGATAGACTGTTTGACATCTCCTACCATAAAGAGATTGCCTTTGGTCGCTTCCACCCTTTCACGTGATAAGTAGGATAAGATGGCTGCTTGGATTTCGTTAATGTCTTGATACTCATCCACTAAGACTTCTTCAAAGAGGGCTTGAAAATATTCAGCTGCCGCCGATGGCTTACGTTTACCTAATTGAGCATTATAAGGCGCTAAAATCTGCAAGGTTAAGTGCTCAAGATCTGAATAATCAATCCACCCTTCTTGAAATTTATAGTCTTGCATGGCTTGGTAAAATAATTTACTTAGATCGCTTAATTTTCTTAAGTAGGGTTGAATCGCCGCTTCGACTTCCTGCATAGTTTGGTAAGGATAAGGAAAGTAAGACTGAATCTTAACTAAAGTATCCTTACTAGCCTGACGGTATTGCTTAATTATTTGCAGTGTTTCTAAGTCTTCTTCATGGGCTTTTCCTCTTGAACTCGGCCAACGGCTAAAGCTTAGGTTATCTAAAAGTTGACTAAAGTGGGCCATATCGTTTTCTAAGAAAGCTTCTGTTAGTTCGACCACGCGCTGCCCTTCTGCAGATAATACTGGTTCAAACTTATCTAGCGTCGGCCTTGAACAAGAAGCTAAGAGACTCAAGCCATCTTGATAAGAACGATCAGCAAGCTTTAACTGTGCTTGAAGTTGGATTTTTAGACTTTCTTGATAGAGTTCACTCTTCCAAAAGCTTTCCAAACCATCGGTCTCAGCCACCATTTGGTCCAACCAGATTAAGGGTTCCGGATTGGCGCGGGCAAACTCATAAATATCTAAAACAATTGAACGCAAGGCTTGATCATCACGACCACTGGTTAAACGAATTAATAGGTCTTGATAATCGGCTTGTGTGACTGCCAGTTGAGAATCGGCTTGACTAATTTGATCAATAAGCTTGTCCCAGACTTCTTCCACCATGACTTGCTTTTGACTTTCATCACTTAAGAGGTTGAAGGCTGGATTAATAGCTTCCAGATAGAAGAAGTTTTGAATCACAAATAAACAAAATGAATGAAGTGTTTGGATGTGGGCACTAGGCAGCTGATTAATTTGACTAAGCAAGTATCGCTTTTCTTCCCCGTCTAGCGATTGGTTCACCGCTGATTTTAACCGTTTCTCCATTCGTTCTTTCATCTCATTGGCCGCAGACTCAGTAAAGGTCACGACTAAGACTTCTTTCAATTCGGCATAACGTGTCAGTAGATGATTCATAATCCGTTCGATTAAGACCGTGGTCTTACCTGAACCCGCTGACGCAGCGACTAAGATATTATTTCCCCTTTGATGAATAGCCTGCCATTGTTCGTTGTTAAATTTACTATTATCCGGTTTAATCGGTAGGGTTTCTATGATGATCGCCTCCTTCGCTTGCTGCTTTGTTAAGTAATTTTTCCTTCATATGAGCCAAAACTTCTTTTTTATTGACTTGCTTATGGCGATAACGGTGGAAGGATTGTGTTCCATCGAAGCCTGTAATCACTCGGTATTGAGCATTTAAGGAGAGGGTATAAGGATTTTCGTAAAAAGGAGCTAAGGCAATATCACCACTTTGAATAGCCTCAGCTGCTTGTTGGAATTGATAATGCGTATAATCTAAGAGTAAATCGACTTCTTCTTTAGTAAAGAAAGGACTTCTAGCATGATAGCCCGTCTTGGTATAAGTCACCGGATAAATGCGACTTTTACTAGCTTGGTGATCAAAGGATTCAACTATTTGTAAGTCATCCGCCTCAATGGTTACAAACCCTCTCAATGTTCGTTGACTTAAAAGCGTCTTAGTCTGTTGATCAACTTCTCCTTGGGCATAATGTTTGTCCGCTTTATAAAAACTTGGTAAAAGATGCTGGTAAAAAGCACCCAGAGGCTGGTAATCAGGATAATTTTTCAAAGCTACTGCTAAATAAGTTAATAATTGTAAGTCTAAGCCATAATAAGCATCCACTAAGTCAAAGTCTTTTTTACCTGACTTATAATCGACCACTTGTAACAGTTTCTGCTGACCTTTTTGAATACGATCTAAACGGTCGATCTTCCCTCTTATGCTTAGCAATCCTCCCGCAGCCAATGGGTATTCAAAGCCAGCCACTTGACTATTGCCCCCTGTGCCAAAGACTAATTCTGAGGCTAAGGGTTGGTAATGGGTCAAATTGTTTTGTTCTTGCATTAATTGAACAAAATAAAGCAGGCGTTGATTTAATAGATGATGAATCGCCTGCATCCGCGGATGTTTGCTGAGCACTTGGTAATTAGGATCTTGGTTTAAAGCGTCAATCACTCCACCTAATAAGTCCTTAACTTCTTCTTCTGACAAGTCAGCTAAAGATTTCCCTTGGGCTTGTACCAATTGATTGAACTGGTCTAAGGCCTGGTGGAAGTAGTCACCTGAAAGCGCAGCATCCACTTCAAAACGCTCTCTTTCCTTCAATCGTAATCCATAGCGTAAAAAGTGGGAATAAGGGTCAGCAAAAAACTGTTCAATCCGAGACACCGATAGTGATAAGTTGCGACCGAAGAGTGCTAAGGCTAAATCGCTATCAATCTTATCCGGTAGGTCATTAAAATAAAAGGTTTGAATAATTAAGTCGACGATGCCACTTGCTTTAAGGCTTGCTTTGTTTTGCCTTTCATAATCTACCATCAACTTCAATAACTCTAAGAAAGCGGGCTGAGGGCTTTTACCCTGCATAAAGTCTTGATGGATCTGATATAAAATAGGGGCCTTGTTACTGGCATACCGTCCAAAATCGGCTAGTCTTAAAGGCGTTTCTAAAGTTAGATCCCTACTATAGTCAGCTTGGTGAATCAGTTTAAGATTGGCGATGTCTGCCGCTTGTTGCAACCATGGTGAAAAGTTACGGACTTGGTCGCCTTGATGAATGGCATAGGAAATAATCAATTGATCCGTCGCTAACAGTAAGACTTGATAAGCTAATAAGTATTCCATTTGATACCCTTGATGTTCCTGATCGGATAAATATTGATGGGCTAAAAGTTCTTGATTGATAGCTTGGCGATGACTGGGGGTCAACAAACTATCCCTAGCCTGTTTAGCTGGCAAGGCTTTTTGATCCATACCAATCACAAAGGCAATTTTACAAGGTTGAACTTGAGGGGACACAATATTTGAAATCATCACTTGGTCCAAAGTAGGTGGAATGATATGATAGGTCGCTGCTGAAAGACCAGCTTCTAGGATTTCAAAGAAGGTGGCTAGGTCTAAATCTGCTTGCCCATAGATTTGGTGGTATTCATCGAGACTATTGACCAATACCTGCCAAACTTGTTCATCTTGGCGCGATTGTTCAATCTGACCCTTTTGAAGTGCTCGGTCCCTTAAATCCATAAGAGCTTGCCTGATGCCGATTGCTTCTAATTTTTGATAGAAGCTAGCGGCTAATCCATTCTGGCCTTTGCTGCTTTTTAGGGCTTTTTTATTAAATCCAAAGTGTTCAACCAGATAGGTCCTAATCCAGCTAAAAGCCTCAGCCAGTGTAAAATCATAGACCTGTCCTTCAGCTGAATGAAAAAAAACATCTTCCGTCATAAAGAGCCAGTCATAGGATAGGTTAGCAAAGCGATAACCCTCATACTGATAGGCTATTAAATAATTCTCAAAGGAATAGACCAAGCGCTCTAAGTCTTGGTCAGCTAATTCAGCAAAAGCCGAATGAAACTGCCCCAGCCTTACCAAAGGAGATTTTAAAACTTCTAAAATATCAATCAGTCGCCAGTTATAGCGGTCCAGGCGAATGAGATGTTGGATAAGGGTAAAAAGTGGATGGTCGGTCATAGCCTTAGCATGGTCAAAGAAATAAGGAATTTGATTGGCCGCTAGAATCGGAGCAATCATGGATTGATAGGCTTCTAAATCTCGGGTGTAGACTTGAATGTCTTTATAACGGTAGCCTTTTTTTGTAACCAGATAATGAATGCGGTTGGAGACATACCGTAATTCACTCTGGATGGAATCAAATTGTAAAAAGCGGTGGCTGTTAAAGTCCCTATCAGCTCTTTGGTGGGTAGCTGATGGCAGTAAGTCTTGTTGGGCTTTAAAGGCTTGCGCTAAGCTCAAAATCGAATCTTGGTAGTTAAAAGCCTGGTCTTTAATTTCCCAATCGGGTTCAATCGCTAGTCCCATCTGCTGAGCTAAACTGCGAATGCGGTAGTAGGTTGCATAAGGTAAAGCGGTAGTCATCAAGGCTTGATTAGCCCTTAATTCAGCGCTCTTGATGGGTAAGACAATCTTAACTTTACAAGCATGCTTAGCCAAACTTAAAAGTAATTGCATTTCCTGGCTATTAAAGTAATAGTAGTGGTCCATTACAAAGAGATACTTATTTAAATTTTGATGGTTGATATAGTCCATCAAGTCTTCCTGCTTGGCAAAATTATCAATCCGAAAATCACTCAGTGCCTTTAGAAAGGCTTGATAAAGCATTTGTAATTCTTTTTGCTTTTCTATTTCCAAATCCATCCAAGTAAAATCTTGCGCTGGCTCAACTTGCAAATCTTCCACTTGAATATTGCCTTCGATAAATTCTTTAAAAAGAACGACTAAGTCTTCGATAAAACCTTGATAGTGAGCCTGCTTTTGGTAAACCACTAAGTTTTCCCGGTATTGGCTTAAGACTTGCCGTACAATCATCGACAGACCTAAGTCACTAATCTCATGACTGGGCTTTTGATCTTTCATCAAGAACCAGTTTAAGCGTGAAAAAGAAGCCACCTGCAAATTAAAAATAGAGCTGGCTTGGTCCACTTGATGGTCACGGATTTCTTCTAAGACAAACTTTTCCATTTCAAATTTCAAGTGTTCTGGCACGATATAATAGACTTTTAAGTCAGGTGTTTCTTTCAATTGGTCCATGATGGCTTGAATAAGAAGGCTTTTTTTATTTTGACTCAAGTCGCCGGTAACAAATTGAATCGTCACGCTATCTCCTCCTTTAGGTAGAAGAACAGGCTGGATCCCTGCTCCAGCCTGTAATTATTATTTAACTTTTGCTTATTGGGCATTTAATTCCGCAATTTTGATAATTACTTCTGTCGCCTTAACCATGGATTCAACTGCCACGAATTCAAAGCGTCCGTGCATGTTTTCGCCACCGGCAAAGATATTTGGGGTTGGAATCCCCATGAAGGAAATCTTCGAACCGTCGGTTCCACCACGGATAGGCACAATGTTAACAGGAATATCTAAAGCTTCCATGGCTGCTTGGGCTAGGTCAACCGGTGTCATATCCTTTTCAATGATTTCAGCCATGTTGTAATATTGGTCTTTCATTTCCAAAGTGATAGGTGGTTCAGCATATTCTTTGTTGATGTTAGCAACGATTTCTTCCACCTTGGCTTTACGCTTTTCAAAAAGATCACGGTTGAAGTCACGAATAATTAGCACTAATTCTGCTTCATCGACCGTCCCTTCTACACTTAAGACATGATAGAAACCTTCGCGGCCAGAAGTTTGCTCTGGTACTTCTGCTTGTGGAAGATCAGACATGAAGAGATTCATAATGGTTGTGGCATTAATCATTTTGCCTTTAGCAGTTCCTGGGTGTATATTTTTACCACGAATTTTCAATACTGCTTGAGCCGCGTTAAAGGATTCATATTCTAACTCGCCAACCGGTCCGCCATCCATGGTATAAGCAAAGTCTGTCGCAAAACCTTCTGCATCAAAGTGATCTGCTCCACGTCCAATTTCTTCATCCGGACCAAAGGCTACACGGATTTTACCGTGTTTGATTTCTGGATGTTGGATTAAGTACTCCATAGCGGTCACAATCTCAGCAATACCGGACTTATCATCAGCCCCTAACAGAGTAGTTCCATCAGTGGTAATGAGGGTTTGACCTTTATAAGGTGGTAGATTAGGAAATTCACTGACCCTCATTACCCAATCTTCACTCAAGTGCAGATCTTTACCGTCGTAGTTTTCAAAGACTTGTGGCTGCACATTTTCAGAATTAAAGTCGGCTGTATCTACGTGAGCAATAAAACCAATGCTGGCTACTTCTTTATCAGTATTAGCCGGTAAAGTAGCTGTGACAAAGGCATTTTCAGGATTTAACACCACTTCTTCCATACCGATTGCTTTTAATTCATCGACCAAAAGATTTAAAAGGTCAAATTGAATGTCAGTCGATGGAATGGTGGTTGAATTCTCATCCGAGCGAGTATTAATCTTAGCGTAACGAATTAAACGTTCTTTAGTTTTTTCAAATAAGTCCATAATCATTCTCCTTTTTATTCATAAGTAAAGGGATCAGTGGAAACTGTGGAAGCAATCACTTCAAGATCCCAACCCTTTTGTTCGATAGCTTCTTTTATTCTGGCCACTTCGACCTCAATAAATAAATGCTCAATATAATGACTGGCATCAATAGTCATAAAGGGCTTTTCATATAGATCATGCCCTGTGTGGAAGCTGATATCTCCGGTAATAAAGACATCGGCTTGGACCTTTTCGACCTGGTCCATAAAGCTGGCTCCGGCTCCGCCTACAATAGCAACTCGTTGATAAGTGGCTTGCGGGACTTTTTCAATCACTGTTAAAGCAGGTCGTTTGAAGACTTGCTTGACATAGGCAAAGAGTTCATGGCGCGTTAGAGCTCGAGGCAAGTTGCCTATCCGGCCAATCGCTACCTGTCCTTCTTCTAGATCGATTAAGGGTTTAATATCAGTTAACTTCATAGCTTGAGCCAAAATATCATTCATGCCACCAGGGGCGGCGTCATAATTGGTGTGCATGGCAAAGACATTGATACCTGCTTGAATGGCTCTTTGATACATTTTTATCTGGGGCTTAGACTGGTCGAAACGCTCGATTGCTTTGAAGAGGGGCGGATGGTGTAAAATCAAGCTATCTACATCTTCTTCAATAGCCTCTTCAACCACTTGTGGTCGCATATCCAAAGCGACCATCACCTTTTTAATCGCTTGTTCAGGATGGCCAAAGTGTAAGCCGACCTTATCCCACTCTTCGGCATAAGCCGCAGGATATTTTTGATCGAGATAAGCCATTAACTCTTTAAAAAAGAGCTTTGTCATAGTCTACCACCTCCTCTATTTTATCTATTTCGGCTTGAATAATGTCTACCTTATTTTTGCGGTCTTGGGCCATTTGCTCATATTCTACTCCATGAAACAACTGATTAAGAATAAAATGGTGGTGGTTTAATTCATTATGCCAGTAATCTTCAAAGATTGGCCCCCTTTGAGTCAAATGTATGGGACCAAACATGATTTCTTTATCAGTGTAAATTGCTTTTTCTGCTTGCTTTTGAGCAACCATTACTTCATAAAATTGCCCCTTTTCATCAATAAAGCATTCGTTAAGAATATGGTAATAATGATCTTGTAACCAGGCTCTGACTTTGGCAACTGCTGTGTTAGCTTGTAAGACTAAGAGTTTTGGTAATTTTCCTGCATGATAACCTGCTTCTAAGATGGAGACAATCAAACCACCTCCCATACCACAGATAGCTGCTGTATTAATGGCATCACTGGCTTCAACTGCCGCAAAGCCATCGCCAAGACGGACGATGATTTTATCTTGCAATTGACTTTCATTGACTTGTTTCACAGCCGATAAATAAGGTCCTTCCACTACCTCACCTGCCACTGCAAATTCTATCTGTTTGTTTTTAAGTAAATTACATGGTAAATAAGCGTGATCACTACCGATATCTGCCAACCGAATCGGCGCTTGACCATATTGAACGATATATTGCGCAACTTTTTCCAGTCGTTGAGATAGTCTTTCGATATTCATCCGATACTCCCTTTCATAAGTCTATTATATACTAGAAAAGCATTTTTGAGACTACCTATTTTTTATCTGTAGATGATTTTGGCTAAATCATTATAGTTATCGACCACATAATTGGCCGGTAAGTGGGACTGTTTGTTTTCATTCAAATGATTAAACCAAACACAATCAATCCCTGCGTTTAAGGCGCCTTGAATATCAGCACTCAAGGAGTCGCCAATAACGAGTGTCCTTTTAGAATTGAATTCTCTTATATTTTCAGCGACATAATCGAAAAAGCCTTTAGAAGGCTTCACATGGCCAATCTCTTCTGAAATAAAAATTGCTTCAAAATAAGGATTCAACTTTGCATGTTCTAAGCGCGCCCTTTGAATAGCAGAAATACCGTTGGAAATGGCAAACAGACGCTTACCCTCCTTAAGACAAGCATCGAGGAAGCTTCTTGCACCTTCAATTAGCTGGGCTTGTCTGCCTATACACTTTTGATAGGCTTGAGCCAATTCTACCCCGTCCCGCTGATAACCAAAGTGATCAAATAATAAGGCAAAACGACTAGAAATTAGTGTTTGCCGATCAATTAACCCTAACTCTAACTTGTCCCATAAAGAATGATTGAGCAAAACATAGTAGTCAATAAAACGAGGAATAGCTTGCTGGGGAACCCCTTCTTGGCTTAAGAATTCAAGTAAGGCTTGGTCTTGGGCTTGATTAAAATTAAATAAGGTGTTATCTAAATCAAATAATAATAATTGATAAGTCAATTGATCCTTCCTTCCATTCTTAAAGTCACTATTATGCGCTTATTATAAACCAATTTGTCGATAATATATAGCTTACTTAAGTAAATATTTAATAAATTTTTATTATTCAGCTAGACACACTCAATCATAAAAAAGGCCGGAAAGCTATTAAAGCTTCCGGGTCATCTGTTTAAAGATCCTATTTTAAAAGTCAACTTGATCAGGGTCGCTTTGTGTTTTCACCCCCTCTAATTGATCCAACTTTTTGCGGTCTTCTGCTTCTAGCTCAAAGTCAAAAATGTCTAGGTTCGATTCGATATTAGCCGGTGTTTTTGATTTGGGTAAGGGCAGAAAGCCTTTATCAAGCGACCATCTTAGGGCAACTTGCGCAACACTTTTCTTATATTTTTTTGCTATTTCTTCGACTGGCACTTGCTTAAAAAGACTACCACTTCCTAGCGGACTATAGGCTTCTAGAACCATATCATGTTGTTGGCAAAAATTAACTAAATTCTCTTGCGTAGTTCCCGGAGCGAGTAAGACTTGGTTAACCATGGGCTTTATCTTGACAGAGGCTAGTAAAGCAGCTAAGTGATGAACCATGAAATTGGACACCCCAATGGCTTTTAGTTTTCCATCTTGATATAATTCTTCCATCAACTGCCAAACTTCTTGATTAGCTTGCATCCATGCCTTGTCCTTGCGTAAGTGAACGGGATTAGGCCAGTGAATTAACAAAAGGTCTAAATAATCTACTTGCAACTTTTGCATGGATTCTTCCACCGCTTGCTTGGCTAGACTGTAGGAATGCTTGTCATTCCAAATTTTAGTAGTTAGAAAGATCTCTTCACGTGGAATACCTGAATCTTTAATGGCTCGACCGACACTGGCTTCATTGCCATAGACTTGAGCAGTATCAATGTGACGATAGCCTACCTTTAAGGCATGAAGGACACTTTGATAGGCTTCTTCACCTTCTTTTAACTTCCAAGTACCAAAACCAATTTTAGGAATCTTGACACCGTTCTTTAATAAATAACTTTCCATTAATCTTCCCCCTTTTGCCTACCTTAAGTATAAAACGATTAAAGCGCTTTCGCAAGTAAAGGCTTAAACACGAAAAACTCCTTCCGCTCACTTAAGCGTATGAAGGAGTTTTTCTTGTCTTATTCTATTCGATAAAGTCTTTTAATTGTTTAGACCGACTAGGATGGCGTAATTTTCTCAAAGCTTTAGCTTCGATTTGACGAATACGCTCACGCGTTACACCAAAAACCTTACCGACTTGTTCAAGGGTGCGAATATTGCCATCATCCAAGCCGAAGCGTAAGCGTAGAACATTTTCTTCACGGTCAGTTAAGGTATCCAACACATCTTCTAACTGTTCCCTTAAGAGGGCTGAAGCCGTATGATCTTCTGGACTTAAGGCGCCTTCGTCTTCAATAAAATCACCTAAGTGCGAATCGTCCTCTTCACCAATGGGGGTTTCCAAGGAGACCGGTTCTTGAGCAATTTTTAAGATATCACGTACTTTTTCAGTCGGTAAATCCATTTCTGCTCCGATTTCTTCAGGCGTCGGTTCTCTACCCAGGTCTTGTAACAATTGTCTTTGGACTCTTACTAATTTGTTGATGGTTTCCACCATATGAACCGGGATGCGAATGGTTCGCGCCTGGTCGGCAATGGCTCGTGTGATGGCTTGACGAATCCACCAAGTAGCGTAAGTTGAGAATTTGAACCCTTTAGTATGGTCAAACTTTTCAACCGCCTTCATCAAGCCCATATTCCCTTCTTGAATGAGGTCTAAGAAGGACATACCACGACCCACATAACGCTTAGCAATCGATACTACTAAACGAAGGTTGGCTTCAGCCAGTTCTTGCTTAGCTAATTCATCGCCTTCTAAGATACGCTTGGCCAATTCGACCTCTTCATCTGCATTTAATAGATCGACACGACCAATTTCTTTTAAATACATACGAACAGGATCTGCTACCTTTATTTTTGAAGCGGCTGCTTTTTGGGCGGCTGTTAGGACTTCTTCTGGTTTAACGTCTTCTGCTCTAACCATTTGTTGCTTGGTTGGTCCACCATCATCACCTACTACCGCAATCCCTTGGTCTTCCACCTTTTGAATGAGCTTATCAATGCCATTGGCATCTAATTTATATGGAATGGCTAATTGATTGCTCAAGTCATCATAGTGAACTTGACCGAGAATTTTCTTTTCTTTTATCAGCTTTTCAGTGGCCTGGTCTAAAGTCAGCTTTAATTCATTTTTACTTGCTTTATTGTCTTTCTTTTCTTTTGCCATAAAGTAAGCCCCCTATTCTTTTGTCTTTAATTTTCTTTGCAACACCATTAAGCGATTAATCACCTCGGTTGCCTTATCGGCTTCTTGCTGTTGGTGATATTGTTTAAATTGGGTCTTTAATTCTTCTATTTCTTGTTCTAAAAAGGCGATTTGGATGGTATTTAAACAGTCGGTCATCGCTTGATCTTGATAACCAATCGGTTCAAAATCCCACATTACATTCGTTAAAAGACTATTGACTTGAACCTCTTCAATATTACCAACTATTCCTGTTAAAGGCAATTTGTTGCCTTGATAATAGTAATCCGTCAAGGCTAGAAAGGCCTTTTGTGAAAAGTCATGGTAGAGAAATGGCAGCTCATTTAATTTTTCTAAATAATTCCAAGCCTCTTGATAGTACATTAAAAAGCCTAACCATAATTTTTCACTTTGAAAGGCTTTAAAAGAATCTACTTTTAAGGCCTGCTGATCACTTTGTAATTGCGGAGGTGGTTGATAATGGTTGATAGCTGGTTGCTTTTTAGCAGTCTTTCTTTGACCCCCACTCAAGCGCAACATTCGCTCTTGCAAGAAGCTTTCTGCTATTTGAAATTCTTCAGCAAGCTCCACCAGATACAATTGTTTCTCGACGGGTGATTGGATTTTGTTTAAATCAACTAATAAACGGTCGATATATTCCGCCACAGCAGCTTTATCATCCATTTGAAAGAATTGCTTGTGATAATTTTTGAAAAAATTAAAGGAAGTTTGTGCTTGGTTTAAAAGTGTTTGGAAGGATTCTTTTCCCCTGGCTTTCAACCACTCATCAGGGTCCATCCCTCTAGGTAAAAGGATTGATTTAAATTGGGCTTTGGGAAAATCTTTTCCCAATTCAAAGGCTTTAGCTGTAGCTTTTTGCCCTGCTTCATCGCCATCAAATACAAAGAGAATTTCATTGGCTAATTTGGTCAAATAAGACAAGTGATCATGGGTCAAGCTAGTCCCCATGGTAGCTACTGCCTGTTCGAATCCTGCTTCGTAAAGTGCAATCACATCCATAAAACCTTCACAAACTATAATTTGTTTTAACTTGCGAATGGCTGGTCGTGCCAAATCAAGATTATAAACCAGCTGACTCTTATGAAAAATAGTGGTTTCAGGCGAGTTAACATACTTACTCTTGCGAGATTCCCCTGCTTGATAGAGGCGTCCAGAAAAGGCTAAAACCTTTCCTTGATTCGATCTCAAAGGGAAGATAATCCGTCCACGAAAGCGGTCGATAATGGCTGGACTATTTTCAGCTTGGTAAAAAATACCCGAAGTCAGTAATTCTTCTTCAGTGAAAGACTGATCCTTTAAATAAGTCCATAAGAGCTCAGAATTATCAGGCGCTAACCCTAAAGCAAAGGCGTTAATCGTTTCCTTCTTTAAGCCACGATCGCTTAAATAAGCATAAGCTTGATTACCATTTTCTGTAGCAGTTAAAAAGTAATGATAGAATTGACTAGCTTTTTCATAGATCGCATACAATTGTTTATCTTGATGAGGAATTGGACTATAATCATCTTCAGCTAATAAACTTGAATCCAAAGGGTAGTCTGCAAACTCTGCCACCTTAATAACCGCTTGTTTAAAGGGTAGCGATTCAATTTCCTGGATAAAACCAAAGACATTGCCCGCTCTACCACAAGAGAAGCATTTGAAGATTTGCTTTTCGGTATGAATGGAAAAGGATGGGTTATTGTCTTCATGAAAAGGGCAAGAGGCAGAGTAGCCTGGACCCCTTTTAGTCAGTTGCACATATTGACTGACAACGTCTTCGATTTTAACCGACTGCCTGATAGCATCAATCACCTCATTCGGTATATAGGCCATGGCCTGCCTCCTCTAATAAAATTTCAAGCTTGTTTTAAACAGCTTTAGTAATTGGCTTTTTAGCTTTCCACAGTAGGAAGGCACCCATCATAAATTGAATCACAATTACAAACAAGCCTTTGAGCGAATCACCCGTTAGTTGGGTAATAATTCCCAGAATGGTGGTACCTAAAACTGATGAAAATTTACCGAAAATATTATAAATACCAAAAAGCTGGTTGTTTTTCTCCAGTGGAATAATAGAACCAAAATAAGAACGACTAAGAGATTGAATCCCACCTTGAGCTGAACCTACTAAGATAGCGATGATCATAAAATCCACAAAAGAGGATAAGGATAGGGCCATTAAACAAATTAGAATGTAGGTCCCAATACCTGTAAAAAGCATAGTGCGCCTTCCCCAGCGTTTGGCTAAGATGCCATAAATAATCGAGCACGGAAAGGCAACTATTTGAACCACTAACAACATCAAAATTAACTGAGTAGCTGTTAAGCCCTGGTCACTTCCGATGGAGGTAGCCATTTTGATAATCGTTCCTACCCCGTCTATGTAGAAGAAATAGCCGATTAAGAAATAAACAATCACCTTGTCTTTGGTTAGTTCCGTTAGAGTTTCTTTGAGAGAAGCTAAAGTTGAAGCGATAATATGGGGCTGCTTTGGTTGGTCCATATAGACCTGGTCGACATTTTTCCAATAAGGAATGGTAAAAACAAACCACCAAACAGCCGTTAAAAGAAAACCGATATTAACCACTACACCCTCTTTTAACCCACCTGAAAATTGTAAAAGCATAAAAATTAAGAAAGGAATCACACTTCCGATATAACCAAAACCAAAACCGGCTGAGGACACTAAGTCCAAACGGTCGCGACTGGTGACATCCATCAAGGAAGCATCATAAAAAATATTAGCAGTCGAAAAACCGACAGCTGAAAAGCCATAAAGTACCAATAGCCACTGCCAAGAAACTTGACCAATCAAAATCATCGATAGCACTGAGAAAACACCTAAGAGCGTAGCAGTGGTAAATAATTTTTTACGGTAACCAGGAAAATCTGCTAAAGTCCCTAAAAAAGGAGCCATCATAGCGACAGCGATCGTCCCGATAGCATTGGTATAACCAAGATAGGCTGTTGA
Source organism: Facklamia sp. P12945 (assembly GCF_050409485.1). NCBI lineage: Bacteria > Bacillati > Bacillota > Bacilli > Lactobacillales > Aerococcaceae > Facklamia > Facklamia sp. P12945. Next base: position 130,902 of record NZ_JBNUPJ010000001.1, on the reverse strand, counting down.
ATTAGCATCAGAGACCCCCGCATTGGTGGCAATACTCTTATAAAATATAGGGAATAAAGCGGTGGTGATCATTAAAGAATAGGCAGAATTGGCCCAGTCTTGTAGAATCCATGAAAATTCCTTCTTGGTATAAGTAGAACATAGCTTTTTCACTTTATTGACTCCTATTCATCCATTAATAAACTTTCAAACAAGTCTAAAATATCTTCGCGACCTTCTCCGGTTACCGATGAAAAAGTGAAAAGCGCATCGGTTGTTGGTAAATTTAAACTTTTCTTATAGAGGGATAAATGTTTATTCCATTGGCTTTTTTTGATTTTGTCCGCCTTGGTCAAACAAATGGCAAAAGGAATGTCTAATTCTTCGGCAAATTGATACATTGCTTTGTCTAATTGAGTGGGCTCATGACGAATATCCATCAAGAGGATTAATAAACGAAGATTTCTTCTTTGCCGTAGAAAATTCAAATTCATCTTGGCCCAATTTTTACGATTTAGCTTGGAAACCCGAGCGTATCCATAACCGGGCACATCCACGACACGAAAAGCAGCGTCGTTTACCGAATAAAAGTTTAAAGTTTGGGTCTTACCAGGCTGTCCAGAGGTCCGGGCCAACTTATTACGTTGGAGGACCTTGTTAATAAAACTGGATTTGCCAACATTTGACCGCCCGGCAAGGGCAATCTCAGGCACTTCATCTTGTGGCGCTTGGGACTCTTGAACAGCTGAAATTACAAATTTTGCTTCTTTAATGTGCATTCGTCTACCCCATTTTTTATTTGCTTATCTTGCGATTACTCTTATTATAATAAGTGGCGCGACTTTTGCCCAATACCGTGTCTTTTGTGACCTTGATGCGTGAAATATCTTCTCTTTGTGGTACTTCAAACATAATATCTAACATAGTGTTTTCTAAGATTGACCTTAAACCACGCGCTCCAGTGTCGCGAATAATAGCCTGGTGAGCAATTTCTTCCAAGGCCGCTTCTTCAAACTCTAGTTTGACATCTTCCATTTCTAAAAGACGTTGGTATTGTTTAACCAAAGCGTTCTTAGGTTGGGTTAAGATACTGACTAAATCTTCTTGTGATAATTGATCCAAGACCGTTAAGATGGGCAATCGTCCAATAAATTCGGGAATTAAGCCGAATTTAAGCAAGTCTTCTGAACTGGCTAATTGCATGATATTCTCATCACTATGTTGTCGGTGAGTATCCGTACCAAAACCAATTACTTTAGAGCCTAAACGTTCTTTAATCGTAGTTTCAATGCCAGCAAAGGCTCCACCTACAATAAAGAGAATTTGCGAGGTGTCGATTTGAATATAATCTTGGTTAGGGTGCTTACGCCCTCCTTTAGGTGGGATATTGGCTACCGTTCCTTCTAAAATTTTAAGTAGAGCTTGTTGGACACCTTCGCCTGAAACATCACGGGTAATCGAGGTGTTTTCAGATTTTCGTGCAATCTTATCGATTTCATCCACATAAATAATCCCTTTTTGAGCACGTTCAATATCATAATCAGCAGCTTGTACTAATTTCAGTAAGATATTTTCAACGTCTTCCCCCACATAACCTGCTTCGGTTAGGGTGGTAGCGTCCGCTATGGCAAAAGGAACATTTATAATGCGAGCCAAGCTCTGGGCTAAGTAGGTTTTACCCGAACCGGTCGGACCGATAATACAGATATTAGACTTTTGCAATTCGACATCATCGTCATCAACGGCTTTAAAGTTGATGCGCTTATAATGATTATAAACTGCCACGGCTAAAGATTTCTTAGCTTGATCTTGGCCAATCACATATTGGTTTAGTTGATCAACAATCTCTTGCGGTTTTAACACTTTAACTGGTTCTTGCTCTTTTTCAAAGCGCATCTCTTCTTGAATGATTGATTGGCATAAATCAACACATTCGTTACAGATGAAAACATCTGGTCCAGCAATAATCTTATCGACTTCATCTTGTGATTTACCACAAAACGAGCAGTAATAATCATTGATATTTGTAGTCTTTCCCATGTTTCCTCCTTTTTGGTCTTACTTACTTAAATAAGACTAAAAAGGGACGCAAAAGTCACTTTAAAATCAGACTGTTGCGATCCCTCTTTTGTTATTTCTTCTATTTTAGTATCCTATTTTTCTTCAACAGAGTCAACAATTAAGCTCATGGCTTTCTTCAAGCGAATATCAGACTTCAACATATCTTCAGTCACATATTGTTTCACTTGATCAGTTGGCATTCCGTATTGACTGGCTAATAATTCAATTTCCTTATTAACTTCTTCTTCATTGACATCAATCTTTTCTTTTGCAACGATTGCTTCTAAGACTAAGTTCGTTTTAGTTCTTAGGTCTGCTTCTTCTGCAAACTGTTCATGGAGATCTTCACGAGTGCTACCAGAAATTTGGTAATAGAGATCTTCGTTAATTCCTTGACGCTTCAAGTTGTTTAAGAAGTGATCCATTTGACGGTGGATTTCTTCGTGAACCATTGCTTCAGGCATTTCGACGATTTCAGCATTTTCAACCGCTTGACGTAATGCTAAATCTTCAATGACCTCTTTAGCTTGCTTTTCTTTTTCTTCTTCTAATTGAACACGTACTTTATTACGCAATTCGTCCAAGCTTTCTACTTCGTCATCTGCATCTTTAGCAAATTCATCATCGAATTCTGGTAATTCTTTTGCTTTTACTTCGTGAACACGCACTTTGAACATAGCGTCTTGACCAGCCAGTTCCTCCGCATGGTATTCTTCAGGAAAAGTAACTTTAACTTCTACATCATCACCAGGTTTAGCACCTACTAGTTGATCTTCAAAGCCAGGAATGAATGAATTGGAACCTAATTCTAAGGAATGGTTTTCACCTTTACCCCCTTCGAATGGTTCCCCGTCGCGAAAACCTTCATAGTCGATTACGACAGTATCGCCTTCAACCGCTGCATCTTCTTTAACAACTAATTCTGCTAATTGTTGACGCTTTTCTTCTAAGCGCTTTTCTACATCTTCATCGCTTACCTGGCGGTCTTGTTTTTCTACTGTTAAGCCCTTGTATTCACCTAATTTAACTTCTGGTTTTAAGGTAACTTTGGCAGTAATAACCCATGGCTTCCCTTTTTCCATTGATTCAATATCAATTTCAGGTTGAGTAACCGCTTCAATCTCTGCTTCTTCCACAGCTTGTTGATAGGCGCCTGGGATTAATTGGTTTAATACTTCTTCATATAATGAAGCTTCACCATAAACATTGTTGAAGATTTGACGTGGTACTTTCCCTTTACGAAATCCAGGTACAGAGATATTTTTACGTACTTTATTGTAAGCTTTATCTAAGCCTTTGTTGATATCTTCTACTGGAATTTCAAATGTTAAAACTCCTTCATTGATAGAGCTTTTTTCAAATTTAGTTGTCATAATTATTCTTCCTCCAAGACTAGTATATAATTTACATACCCATACATTTTAACGAAATTCCCTGCTTTTGTAAACACCAAATCAATATTACCAATAAAGTCTAATAAAATTCATTTTTTGTTGTTAGACTAGGTCTTAGAATAAGTCTGAATTGAAACTAGGTATCTGACTAAAAATTCGCTATAATAAGACTTATTGAGGAGTGAGTCCATGTTTAATTATCCTGCAGGACAAGGTCCGCGTTTTAAATTTAAAAGGAAAGAAATAACATCCAAACAAAAAACACAATACGGTAGTCGAGGGATGTCCTTTGAAGAAATGATCAATCAGAGTAATGCTTATTATTTAAACCGGCAACTGGCGGTCATTCATAAAAAGCCAACACCAGTGCAGATTGTCAAAGTCGATTACCCCAAACGATCAGCCGCCCGTATTACTGAAGCCTATTTTCGTCAGGCCTCTACCACTGACTATAACGGTGTCTATCTGGGCAGGTATATTGACTTTGAGACTAAGGAAACGCGTAACAAGACCTCTTTCCCTTTATCCAATTTACATGACCATCAAATCGAACATATGAAGCTTTGCTTCCAGCAAGGAGGCATCGTCTTTTTGTTGATCTACTTTAGGGTACACGATGCAATCTATCTGATTCCCTATCCCCTGCTAGAAAATTTCTTGCAAAAAAACCAAAAGCAAAGCATCCCTTATAGTTTTATTCAAGCCCATGCTTATGCTTGTCCCCAAGGCAAATTTCCTATTTCAGTCGATTATTTAAGTGCCTTGGATGCCTACTTAGAAGAAGCCAAATAAAAAGTCTCTAATAGAAACGAGGAATAAATATGGTGACAGGAAGTCGCGTAGAAAGAAAAAAATATCATCAACAACATCCCCCTAAGAGATCAAAAACAAATTTCATGACCTGGTTCAAGCGCATTGTCATAATAGGCCTGTCTTTAGGTCTACTTACTTTAATAGCTGGTGCTGGTCTCTTTACTTATTATGCCATGTCAGCCCCTGAGATTGACCAAGACGATTTAACTGGTCAAGTCTCTTCTAAAGTCTTTGATAATAGAGGTAATTTGGTCAAAACCCTAGGTGGTAAGAACCGCGATCTAATGACAGCCGATCAAGTCCCTGAAGTCTTAAAACAAGCGGTCTTAGCCATTGAAGATGCGCGCTTTATGGAACACAAAGGAGTTGACCCTATCCGAATTGTAGGGGCGGCCATAGCCAACCTTAGAGCGGGTGACATTCGCCAAGGTGGTTCTACCATTACTCAACAGCTGGTCAAATTATCGGTTTTTTCCACTAAATTTGAAGATCAAACCTTAGAAAGAAAGGCCCAAGAAGCTTGGTTGTCCTTGAAGTTGGAGCAAGAATATTCCAAAGAAGAAATCCTCTCTCTCTATCTCAATAAATTGTTTTATTCTAACAATGTTTATGGGGCTAAAACAGCTGCTCGGTCTTTCTTTGATAAAGACTTAAAAGATCTGACTCTAGCAGAAGCTGCTCTTTTGGCTGGATTACCGCAAGCCCCTACGCAGTATGATCCCTATCTTTATCCTGAAGTCGCCCAAGAGCGTCGGGATACCGTCTTACAGGTCATGCTCAAACGTCAAATGATTAGTCAAGCTCAATATGATGAAGCTGTGGCTATTCCAGTGGCTTCCATGCTGTCTCCTTTAAATGATGATACCCTTAGTGAAATGGACTTAATAGTCGATGCTTATATCGATGTCGTCGCTCAAGAAGTTCAAGATAAAATGAACTTAAATGTCTATACGGATGGTCTAGAAATTTACACCAATCTCGATATAGACGCTCAAAAATATCTCTATCAAACGGTTCAAGATGCTAATGGCAATCTCTTCCCTAATGATGAAATGCAAACAGCTGTTTCTATCATCAATGTCGATAATGGACAGCTCACCGCCCTATCCGGTGGACGTAACCAAGAAGTGGCTATGGGACTTAACCGCACAGCCACCCTTAACCGCAGTATCGGTTCCACTATGAAACCGTTAGCCGATTATGGACCAGCGATTGAATACCTCAATTATTCAACTGGCCAAACGGTCGTTGATGAACCTTACACTTATACCTCGGGGGATGAAATTTATAATTATGATAGAGACTACAAGGGAAAACAAACACTTAGAGAAGCCTTAGTAGGTTCACGTAATATCCCGGCCTTGAAACTCTTACAAGAAGTGGGCTTAGACAAGTCTTATTCCTTCCTACAAAAGATGGATATAAATATTAAGAACAATAACCAACGCGAATTAGTTGAATCCAATGCCATTGGGGGTGAAATGACGCCCATTCAATTATCGGCTGCCTATGCGACTATTGCTAATTATGGTAACTATCATAAACCCTATACCGTTAACAAAGTCGTTACTCAAGCAGGAACCATTCAAGAATTTCAAGCGGAAAGTCGTCAAGCTATGAAAGACTCTACTGCTTATATGTTAGTGGATATCTTAAAGGGTGTTCCTGGAACCTTTGCTGAAAAAGCAGGCGTCAATGGTCTCTACCATGCTGGTAAGACCGGAACAACCAACTATTCCGACCAACAAAGAACGGAAATTGGCATTGATCCACAAAGTTTTGCTGCACCCGATGCTTGGTATGCTGGTTTTACACCGCAATATGCCATTGCCACTTGGGTGGGCTATGATGATCCTTATAAGGCTGGTAATCAATTGAGCTATCAGGATTCACTTATTCCACAGCTGATTTACAGCCAGATGATTCAATATCTGATGCAAGAAGTCCCGATAGCTGATTGGCAAAAACCAGACTCGGTCGAAGTGGCTGAAATTGAAAAATATACCCAGCCACTGCAAAAACCAAGTCCCCAAACACCTGCCAATATGCGGTCAAATGAACTCTTTGTAAAAGGTAGTCAACCGACCCAGATTTCACCTGTTTATAAAGTATTAGCTTCACCAAGTGGTTTCGATGCGGAATACAATGAAGAGACTGAAGAAATTGAAGCCAAGTGGGAACCATTAACCATTCAAGCTAGCTTTGAGTTAAGACTGAATGGTGAAATCGTCTATTCAGGAACAGATACTGAATTTAAAGTTCCAGCACCTGCTCCTGGCTATTATGAATTAGGCTTACGCATTGTCGATGGCCATTCTGCCTCTGATCAATTAATTATTACCTTTGATTTATCTGTCGAAGAAACGACTACTAGTGAAGAAACCACCTTAGAAATTAGCGAAACGACTCTGGCTCCAGATCCTAATCCATCTGATCCAGAAGACAAACTGAATACTGTCGAAAGTATTGGCGGACCTTAGAAATTTAGGCTCCTATTCAAAAGCTTCATCCTCCCTATATAGGAAGATGAAGCTTTTATTTGTACAAAATAAAGCCTAGCTGTTCGATAAATCTCACCGATCAGCTAGGCAGGTTCTTTAGTCCTTGTTATGCCATTTTAAAATGGGTATTTTAAATTTGGATGTTTGATTGGGTTTTTCTGATTGAATACTTTGATTACGGTGGTTGTATTGCTTGCTTGCCACTATAGCCTCATCTACAGTATGAATGTTTTGTTCTTGCCAATTCAGCAGTATGCGGTCAATATACTTTAGATTAAAGACTTGACGAATAGCCGCTTCTTTAAGTGCTTGATAGACTAGATCTGGCTGATAACCATCCTTTTGAATCCATTGGTAGAGCGTTTCTAATTCTACACTTGAAAGTGAACGGCCGAATGCTTCTTCAAAGACTTGAATCAATTGTCCGGCCTTAACTTTCTGGTCAGCTTGAACTTGTTTATTGGACAGAGCTTCTGTCTGACTTGTTTTTTGGTCAGCCACTAATTGATCTAACTTATCAAACAAGGGACGCAAGGTATAATGGTCCGTTTGTTTACCCTCTTCATCTGGTACTAATTCAATATTAAGATAGTTCTTATCTAACAAGGAATTGAGTGTTTCGTAGAGAAGGTCACTCTCCCAAGCAAATTGATTGGATAAGTTTATAATAGTATCTGCAGATTGGGACTGATTAATTTGCTTCAAGAGATAAGTAATAAATAAAAATTCATTTGAATTAAGGCCTAGTTGACCAAAGTGATCAATCAAAAGATTCGGTACCATGGTGTAACCCGTTTTCATCCAATCATAAACTGAGTTTGCCATTGGTCCAACTCCTTACATTTTATGGGTAGAGACGGTTTAACAAACGTGGGAATGGTGATGTTTCACGGATATGTTCAATACCAGAAATCCAAGCAACAGCTCTTTCAAGACCTAAACCAAAACCAGAACAGGGCACATTACCATATTTTCTTAGATCGAGATACCAGGCATAAACGGCTGGATCTAAATTAAAGGCCTTAATATTCTCTGCTAAAGTCTCATAATCGTCGATCCTTTGTGAACCACCAATAATCTCGCCATAACCTTCTGGCGCTATCATATCGGCACATAAAACGGTTTCTGGGTTGTCAGGATTGACTTTCATATAGAAAGGTTTGATAGAGCGTGGCCAGTTGACAATGAAGACTGGTTGTTCATGTTGGTTAGCAATAAAAGTCTCGTGTGGTGAACCGAAATCATCGCCCCACTCAATATCATCAAAACCATTATCTTTTAATAATTGAACGGCCTCAGTGTATTCAATACGTGGATAAGGAACTTGAGTATACTTTTCAAGCACATCAATATCACGTCCTAGTGTTTCCAAGGCCATGCTGCAGTTGTCAATCGTATTACGTACCAAGTAAGCCACATATTCTTCTTGGACTTTTAAGCTTTGTTCGTGGTCGGTAAAGGCCATTTCAGGCTCCATCATCCAGAACTCAATCAAGTGACGGCGAGTTTTAGATTTTTCCGCTCTAAAAGTTGGTCCGAATGAGAAGACTTTACCAAAGGACATAGCGGCTGCTTCCATATATAATTGACCAGATTGAGAAAGATAAGCATCTTCTTCAAAATACTTAGTGTGGAACAGTTCAGTGGTTCCTTCCGGTGCTGACCCAGTTAGAACGGGTGGGTCAATCTTAATGAAGCCACGGTCATTATAGAATTCATAAGTTGCACGGATAATTTCGTTACGAATTTGCATAATGGCATGCTGGCGACTAGAACGCAACCATAAATGACGGTGATCCATTAAAAAGTCTGTCCCGTGTTCTTTAGGTGTAATTGGATAGTCATGACTTTCGCCGATCACTTCCACTGAATGAACTAAAAGTTCATAGCCTAAAGCAGAACGGTCGTCAGCTTGAACAGTTCCGATTAGTTTTAGACTTGATTCCTGCCCCAAGCTCTTAACAGTATCGAATACTTCATCTCCCACTTCAGCTTTTAAGACGATTCCTTGGAAGTAAGTCTTGCCGTCACGTAGTTGTAAAAAGGCAATTTTACCGGAAGAGCGTTTGTTTGTTAACCAAGCGTTAATTTGTACTTTTTGGTTTAAGTGTGATGCCGCTTGGTTCATTGTGATAGTTTCCATTTATTTTCCTCCTACTTATATGTTTGATATGGTTTGAATCCACTTGCCGGTCTTGGCAGAGAGTAGAAAATAAGTGATGGTGTTGTTGTCATTCTTTAAAGTCATTTCCCAGACAGGTTCCGATTGATAAAGACCTAAGCGAGCTTGCATAATCTTTGGCTCTTCAATTTGGCTAGCTGTCACGGATTTTGCTTCTTCTTCAGTAAATAATTCGTTCACTGAATAGTAATGAATGTCTCCACCTTCTCGTTCAATAATAGCATAGTGTTGCTGATTATTCTCGTCAAAAAAATCAAGAGCAAAGGTTGCTTGATCAATGGTGGTCCAATAAAAATTATTAACCTTTTCTACCGCATAATCATATGTCACTAAAGCGATTGCTTCTTCTTGAGCCAAGTTATAAGCTGTCTGACTTTTCATAAAAACAGCTAATAAGGCTATCATGATTGACAAGGTGATGAATGTCAAGATTGAAACTGTCCGTTTACTCATAAGTTTCTATTCTTCCCCTCTAAAATATTCTATTCCTTATTGTAAATTAAATTCTACCAGATGTTCAAGCTTCTGTCTGATTTCTTTAGAATAATATTTGGTAAAGACACGATCATCTAACAAACAGAAATTTTGACAGTTAAAGTGGCGGTCTAAATAGTCGAAAGCAATGGCAAAATCGACTAGCATTCGATCGATTAATAAGTGATCAAAGATTAGTTCGAACGGCAGATTCAAGTGATCTGCTAATGCTAAAATATAAGCATCTTCTAACGATCTAAAAGGTAAGCGCAGCCAGAATATATGGCAAGGTCGCTTATCTAACAGCCAGTTTTCATTTAAGAGCGACTGCCATTGAATGACTAAAATGGTATCACAATCATCCATAGCCAACCGTCTGATTTTATTTAAGGATCCAGATACATGTTGACCCAACAATCGAACTTGTTCTTGATCTTTTAACTTGCCTTTTATTTGGCGATAAACATCAATAGCTTGCTGGCGATTGTTTACAATAATCAGACTTAAGGGTGGCAGCTGATCAGCTTCAATGCTTTCAAGCAAGTTTTCACCGATTAAGCGACCTTGCTCTTGATTTCTTTGAGAATCTTGACTTTTTTTAGCAATCCAATCGAATGGTACGTCAATGACTAACTTTTCCATTGGTTGTGGTAATTGCAAGTAGTTGTATAGATCGAGTCCTAACTGATAATAACTCCCGCTATTTAAGCGAAAATGCAGATCCCCTGGACTAAAGAGTAAGACTTGTTGAAAGCTTTCAAAGGCATGTTGATATTCTTGAACTAAACGAATGGGTTTCCATGTCAGTTGGAATTGATAATAACGATCTTCTATTTGGCTGACACGAATAGTTAAATAACCTTCGGACTGACTAATTTTAGCTTGAAAGTTATCTAAATTATTTAAAAAGGCCTGTAGGTGCAGCATTTTTATCTTAAGATGATGTGGCTTGCTTGCTAAAAGATCTTTTAATGCTTGTTCTTGAAGCAGTGTTTTTAAAGCCTTATGCATTTGCTGTTGAATGCTTAAGATAGCTCGAGTAGTTGACAAGGACACCTTGACTTCTCTGCTGGACTCCCGCTCAACCGCTCGGAAGTGGTGATTTTGAATTTCACTTTCTAAAAGATTCAATACTTGCCGGATTAGATTAATTAAATGATCCATTCTTAAGATTGAAGCTTGAATAGCAGCATGCGTTCGATCCTGATGATATAAGATATCCAAGACTTGTTGGCACAAAATTAAGAGTTGACTATAAGCCAACTGTATTTGGTGGAAAAAGGACAATTGTCTGCTTAATAGACTGAGATTATCACACACTAGGAGCTGCTGTTTACTAAAACTGCCCTCTTGACTCGCTTCTTCCATCAAATAGCTGGTTTGAGTCAGTACGACTGCTTGTTTATCATGATTGGATAAAGCTTTTTGGTAAAAATAGGAGGCTCGATAATTCGGATAAAGCCCATGATTAAAGCGATTAATTTGATCGCTAATCTTCAATTCTTGGTTCATTTCCATCAGTAAGCCTGTTTGGGTCTCTTCTAGCCAGACTAAGGTTGAAGCAATCACTAAAATTTCTTGCTGATTTAATTGAGAAATCACCACTTGATCAAGGTAGCGTTTAAAATGATCTAAATGTAAATATTGACTCGGTCTCAATAAGTAAGAAAAAGGGATTTCTTCTTGCTTGAAGAAAGTAGCCCATTCTTCGAGAGCCGATTGACTAGAAACAGCTAATACCAGCGAAGACTTATTTTTAGCTAAAACTTCAAGTAACCAATATTTTACCACTAGTGGATCAATTGGCCGCCATTGTCCTTCTACTACTAATCGATTTGTAGTCTGCATTTTTTCTAACAACCAATTAATTTGAGCTTTTGCTTTCGTACTTAGAAGATTTTCTTGATCAAATGGTGGTTTTTTATCTAATTGAGTGTCTGCTGCTTGATTGAGTATGAATTGCTGCGGTTGTTGAAAGAAAATAATTTCCTGCTTATCTAAAGCCTGAGCTAAATCCAATAAGAGGGTTTGTGTCTTACTAGGCAGTTGCATCCACTTGCTAGCCATCGCATTTAATATTTTTGCGGTTATTTTGGCATCTGCTAAAGCTTGATGTGCCTGGTTAAAGGGAATGTCTAAATAGAAGCTTAAATCTGTTAAATTGAATCCTGTGGCCTGAGGGAAGATAATTTTAGCTAACTTGACGGAATCGATGGCCAAAGGGTTAAAATCATAGCCACACGCTTGGAAATGGTGTTGCATAAAGGTCAAGTCATGGTTGAGATTATGCGCTACAAAAAGACAATCTTCTAAACGCTTGAACCATAAGTTTGCAACTGATTCAAAAAGAGGTGCTTGATCAACCTCTTCTTGTGAGATACCGGTTAATTGTTGGATGTTTTGTGGGACCTCACGTTCAGGATTAATCAGCATTTCATATTGACCAATGATTTGACCTTGATCAATAAGAACCGCCCCAATTTGAATAATTCGGTCTCCACTGTCTAGACGTGGTCCGGTTGATTCGAGGTCGACGATGGCATATTTCATGAAGTCCCTCCTCTCTTTTAATATATTTATTGGTCTTTGAGCCAGTCAATAATGGCAGCGGTTTGGTTAGTTAATTCTCCTCTAATAACCTTTGCTTCGATTTGATCGAGCAATTGTCCAATCACCGGCCCGCCTTTTGCCATTTTAAGTGCTTGCATAATTTGCTTACCATTAATGGCTAGTTCTTGCCGCTTTCTAATAGGTAAATTACTTATTAAAACTTCTATTTCTTTTTTGGTAGCCATTTGATCAGTGATTTCTAAATAAGTATTCATTTGATCAATCACTTCTTGAGCATAGCCATAGACGGTTTCGATGGTGAAGGTCTGCTGGCTAATTTCATGGTCAAGCTTTAAAAAAGCGACTACTTGATCCATTAAACGATTAGATAAGGTCCACTGCTTCATCAAGTGTCTTTGAGTCTTTTCATCATTAATTTCCATTCCCTTTAATAGCAAGGACCAAGTGATAAGTGGACTAAGCCCTGCTTGTCCTGTTGTTTGATTTACCAAGTAAGTCAAACCTTCTACATAATCAAATTGATTGGCTTGAGGGAAAGCTTGGTCTAGCTTAGCCTTTTTAAAGGATGAAATGGTTTGTGTTAAATAAGGCCCTGCCATCATCTTTTCTAATTCAATGCGGATGCGTTCAATGGAAATTTTAGACAGATTGCTAGCTAATTGGCACATGGCTTGGAAAGTTTTTTCCTCTAATCGAAAGCCTAACTGAGAGGCAAAACGAATGCCACGCATGATTCTTAAGGCATCTTCTTGAAAACGTTCCAATGGCTCGCCGACAGCCCTCAGCAACTTATCTTTCAAATCTTGATAGCCCCCATGAAAATCATATAAATTGCCCTTGGCGTCTACTGCCATGGCGTTGATCGTGAAATCTCGTCTCAAAGTATCTAACTCAAGATTTCTGACAAATTCTACATGGTCAGGCCTTCGATAATCCGAATAAGTCGATTCGGTACGGAAAGTAGTTATTTCATAAGAGTTTCCTTGATATAAAACCACAATGGTGCCATGTTGGATGCCTACATCAAAGTGTTTGGGAAAGATGGTTTGAATTTCTTGAGGAAAGGCGGAAGTCGCAATGTCAATATCCCCTATTGATTTTTCTAATAGCACATCGCGAATGGCCCCTCCAACAAAATAAGCCTCATAGCCATGAGACTCAATTTTTTTTAATACAGGAATAGACGCTTGAAAAAGCGAATCCTCTAAAGATATTTGCATGCTATCACTCCAAACCGGATTGAAATTGATCAAGCCATTGCTCAATTTGATCGTAATTATTTGTTTCTAACGCACCGTCAATCTTTTCCATGATCATTTGTTTATAAGCTTGGCGACTAATTTGATGTAAGCTTTGATTGACTTGATCTAAAGCCTTCATTTGGATGGGGACAAATGGATTTTCTTTTAAAAGACCTCTTTGCATCGCCTCTAGTTGATAATCGGCTAAATCAAACTCTATGTAAAAGCTTTGACCCTTTTTAAGTGAGTTCAACCGGAAATCGTGAAAGGCTTGATCAATCTGATGGTAGATATAATCTTCTTTATAATAGACCAAGGGGGGCTCTTGCAAGGGGGGATAGGATATCTTTATTCCTCTTGGAGCATAGATGACATCATGCGAAAACTCAACCCATTGCAGCTCACTAGGCCTCATTTGTAAATAGGCTAAAAAAATCATTATCTCGCGATTGGGATGAGGATGGTTGAGAATCATCCAATTTAAAAATAAGTGTTTATCTTGAATATTTTCCATGGTCTTACCTCCCTCATGAGTTTTTAAGATTGACTAGAGATTGGACAATTGCTGGATCATGTCAGGTAAATCTTTAGCAAGAACTTGTTGATCCCATGCTAGATCTAAATAAGCCTTAGCTTGCTCTTTTTGTCCTTGATGAAATAAGATTTTGCCTTTTAAATAGGCCAAGAGTGACTCGTCAATGGCTTGTAAATCAAATTTTTCCATAAACAAGTTTGCCTGTTGATAGTCTTTTTGATCAAGATAATAAGCCACATAGGCCGAGAGAACTAAGAATTGATCCTCAGCATTATCCAATAAAGGGTAGTAATCCTCCAATAATTGAATGAGCTTGGCTGTAAAGACTCCCATTCGATCAGCCAAACGCAGGCAATCCATAACCACTCCATCATATGGAGGTAGGCTTTTTAATAGTTGATCTAACTGATTGGCAAATCGGCTAGTTTCTTGTAGATAGGTTAAATTTTCTAATTGTAAGAGTCTTAATTCAAAATGGTCGGGATCGATTTGAAGGCCTAACTCGCAGAAATGATTTGATCGATTGAAATCATTAATTTGGGCATAAAAATGCGCCAATAAATAACATTCATCAGCTGTTTCAATCGTCAAATCTTCATTATCTTGATCAAATAATGCACTGATTTTTTCAGTGTCGATTCTCTCACTACTTAAATAAAGGGCTAAGAGATCTGTTCGCCATTGGCGCCTTAAAGAATCATCCTCTGAGATAAAATATTCCATTAAGGTCTCAAGATAGTAGATTGCTTTTTCATTAATAGCCTGCATGCGATAGAATTCACTCATTTGATGATAAGCTCGATAATCTCTTGGATGGTCGTTAATGATAGCTTGTAATTCTTTGCGCGCTTCATTTAAGTGTCCTAGCTTAAGATTGACATCCGCTAGCAATAAGCGACCTTCTAGGTCCAAGTCTTGCTTATCGACTTTATCCAACCATTGATAAGCCCTGTCATATTGACTAACTGCGGAATAACTATACCCTAAAAGAAAAGCTAACACTGAGGACGGAAATTTTTGATAAAGAGCTTCATAAGCTTGAATCTGCAGATGTCGGTAGCCTGATTGACCCCAAAAAGCCATTCGGTCTAATATTTGCGCTAAAAAAGCTTCATCCATTCCATCCATTCTTTTTAAATGGCGTTTAAAGAGCTTATATTGCTCCTCAATCTGATTAGTAGACTCCATTAAGCTGAAAAAATTATCCATTTTGGTTCCCTCCATGTCTAGCCTATTATACCATGCTAGACAAAGACAACCAAATAGATCATCCCTTTGAATCTATTTTCATATTACTATTAGAGGATAAAGACTGCTAAATAAAAAAGTGATGAAAGCCAGAAACTTTCATCACCAATCTAATGCTTAATTATTTAACTGCCTCTTTTAAAGCTTTACCAGCTTTGAAGCCAGGAACTTTAGTGGCTGCAATCTCAATTTCTTCACCAGTTTGTGGGTTGCGTCCTTTACGAGCTGCACGATCGCGAACTTCGAAAGTTCCGAAACCAATAATCTGAACTTTTTCACCTTCAGATAAAAATTCTTGAACTGATTCGAATAATGCTTCAACAGTGGCTGTTACATCTTTCTTTGTTAAGTTAGTTTTTCCAGCTACACGTTCTACTAATTCTGCTTTATTTGCCATTAATAAATCTCCTCCTTTATTTCTATAGATTGGAAAATAATCATCTGTTGATTATTTCTTGTATAGAATAACATAACATCAAGGTTAAGACAACGAATTGACCTTGATTTTACAACAAAATCTTCCTATCTCTTAATTTCGATTACGAATAATTAGATTGAGCGGTGTACCGTCAAAATAAAAGGAATCACGCATCCTGTTCTCTAAGAATCTTACATAAGAGAAGTGCATTAATTCTGTATCATTAACAAAGACGACAAAGGTTGGTGGATTGACAGCCACTTGAGTCATATAATAAATCTTAAGCCGACGTCCCTTATCAGTGGGTGTAGGGTTCATGGCAATCGCATCCATCAAAACGTCATTCAAGACCGAAGATTGAATGCGACGATAGCGGTTTTCATAGATTTCTTCCAAAATAGCCGGTAGTTTCTCTAAGCGTTGGCCCGTCTTGGCAGAAACGAAAAGAATGGGCGCAAAAGATAAGTATTGGAATTCATTCCGGATATCATCGGTAAATTTCTCAAATAATTTGTCGGTCTTATCGACGGCATCCCATTTATTGACTAAAATAACCATGCCCTTATTGGCTTCAAAAGCGTATCCTGCTACCCTCTTATCCTGTTCACGAATGCCAGTCTCTGCATCGATTACTAGACAGACAATGTCTGAACGGTCAATGGCTGATAAGGCTCGCATGACAGAATATTTTTCGGTATTTTCATAAACCTTGCCTCGCTTACGAATACCTGCTGTGTCGATTGCTGTAAAATGGCGTCCAGATTGACTAACAAAATCGGTATCGACTGCTTCACGGGTTGTTCCCTCAATATTGGATACAATCACACGTTCTTCTTGTAATAAGGCATTAACCAGGCTAGACTTGCCGACATTTGGCCGTCCAATAAAAGAAAAACGAATGCGTTCGCGATCATCTGCATCCGGACTATCGGCTGGGAAGTGCGAAACTAATTGGTCTAATAAATCCCCTGTTCCGGTTCCGTGCGAAGACGATATGGGATAGGGATCGCCATGACCTAAAGCATAAAATTCATAGACTTGCTGCCTTTGTTCTGGATTGTCCGCCTTATTGACTGCTAAAACCACCGGTTTATTGGTGCGGTGTAAATAATGGGCTATGGCTTCATCCGCATCGGTGACGCCTTCTCGACTTGAGGTCATAAAAATAATAACGTCGGCTTCTTCCATTGCAATTTCAGCTTGATATTTAATTTTATGCATGAGGGGTTCATCACTCATATCGATACCACCGGTATCAATCAGTCGAAATTCACGACCTAACCATGATCCTGTTGCATAAATTCGATCACGCGTCACCCCTTCATAATCGGCTACAATCGAAAGACGATCGCCAATTAAGCGATTAAATAAGGTGGACTTACCGACATTCGGTCGGCCCACAATAGCCACTACTGGTATTTCCATACTTTCACCTCCATAAATTAAAAACCAATTGTTTCTTCCATTAAGCTAATCAGCAAAATGGAAGAAACAATTGGAGTAAGTAATGTTATTAGAATCGATTACTCAGCATCGTCTTGTAAAGACTTGAATGCATCGCCTAACATGTCACCCAATGTGAAGCTTCCTTCATTGGCTGCATCATTAATTGAGTTAGTGTTTTGACGGGTTTGGTTAGAACGGTTAGCTGTTTGATTATTTGTATTACGGTTTCTTCTTGGACGACGTGGACGATCTGAATCATTTGATTCTTGACGTTCGCGACGAACTGGTTCTTCGTAACCTTCAGGCTTGTCTAATAAAGCTTTAATGGAAAGGGATAATCTTTGAGCTTCTGCATCTGTTGAAAGAACTTTCACTTCAACTTCTTGGCCTTCAGTTAAACGATCTTGAGGAGTTTCAATATGCTCATGAGCAATTTGAGAAATATGTACTAAACCTTCAACACCAGGGAATACTTCCACAAAGGCACCAAAGTTAGTTAAACGTTTAACAGTTCCTGTATGTACAGAACCTTCTGGTGCTTTTTCTTCAATATTTTCCCAAGGTCCTTCTAAGGTATCCTTGATTGAAAGTGAAATACGTCCTTCTTCCTTGTCGATTGACAAGATTTTAACTTCAATTGTTTCACCAACAGTTAATTTATCACTTGGATGTTTAACGTGTTCGTGAGCGATACGGCTGATGTGAACCAATCCGTCAACGCCACCTAAATCGATGAAAGCACCGAAGTTAGTTAGACGAGCTACTTTACCTTCTACAATTGTATTTTCTTCTAATTCTTCCATGCGTTGAGCACGTTCAGCTTCACGTTTTTCACGTGCAATTTCTTTATGAGATAAGATTAAACGGTTGTCGTTTTCATCAATTTCAATAATCTTGAACTCTAATGTTTGACCCTTATAAGGTGAGAAGTCATCCACAAAGAAATCTTCTACCATTGAAGCTGGTACAAATCCTCTAACGCCAGCGTCAACTACTAAACCACCCTTAACAACATCTTTAACAGGTGCTTCAATTGTTTCGCCATTTTCTGATTTTTCTTTTAATTCTGCCCATACTTTTTTAGCATCGACACGTTTTTTAGATAATAAGAAGTTGCCATTTTCTTTATCTTGGATTGGCTTGATAACTACTAATTCGATTTCATCACCAATTGCTACAACTTCAGTAGGATCTTCAACGCGTGTTGCAGCTAGTTCGTTAGCTGGGATAACCCCTTCTAATCCACCACTGTTTTTAATTGCTACACGTACTTGATTATTTTCATCAAAAGCTAAAACATCACCGTAAACGGTATCGCCACTTTTAATATCTAAGACACTATCTAAAGCATCTTCCATTGTTTCAATAGTTTCTGAACCATTGCTTTCTTCTACTTGAGTAGTCTCAACCTCTTCCGTTGCTTCTACTTCTTCATTTACTTCATTATTCTCAACAAACTCTGACATTCTACCCGTTCCTCCTAAGCGTTACCTATAAAAATTGTTACTTACATAGAGTCTACTAATAGACACTATGCAAGCACTCTAAGAAACATTATAACAAAAGAAAGGGATATCGTCTAGCGAATATTGCGAATAAGGCCGATATTATCAATAATTTTATTATTGCTGACTTTTATTCATTTAAACGAGATCTGATTATCTAGTTTCATCAAAATAAAAAAGGCTCATCAGCCTCCTTTTTAAAATTATTTTATAGAATCGATATAGTCACTTAATTTTTCAACCACTTGATCAATGGATAAGTCTGAAGTATCCATTTCAATAGCATCTTCTGCTTTTTGCAAAGGACTGTGTTGACGATTGCTATCGTAGTGGTCGCGTTTAATAATCTCAGCTTCAATCTCTTCTAGGGATTGGGTCTCCATGCCCTTAGTTAGATTTTCTTCATAGCGTCTTTGAGCTCTTACTAGACTGGAAGCTACAAGATAAAACTTAAGACTGGCATCTGGTAGAACTACCGTGCCAATATCTCGTCCGTCCATCACCACTGCTTCTTCACTAGCTATAGCTTGTTGCTGCTTGACTAAGGCTTGTCTGACCCTTAGATTAGCAGAAACCTTAGAAACATTTTGTGTCACTTCCACCGAACGAATTTCTTGACTGACATCATGCCCATTGATTAAAACTTTTTGTTGGTCGCCATCCATTTCAAAAGAAATTTTGACTGCTTGTAAAATTTCTCCTAAACGATGGGGATCATTAATATTTATTTTATTTAGCAAACAAGCTAGAGTGATTGCGCGATACATAGCGCCAGTATCGATATATGTCAGTTGGTATTTTTTTGCGATAAGTTTAGCGACGGTTGACTTACCAGAAGCCGCTGGGCCATCGATTGCAATTGAAAACATTGGTTAATTCCTTTCTCATAAAAAGGCTGAGAATTAACTCAGCCTTAACTTTCTTATTCTTTTATGGAATGACGATTTGTGAGCCTGGCATCAAAGTACCGTCAATTGTAGTTCCGTTGGCAGCAGCTAAGTCATAAACATCAACACCATAAACTTGAGAGATTGACCACCATGATTCACCCGCACTTACGGTATGGTAAGTTGACGCTGCTTGTGGTTGAGCAGAAGTCTCAACTGCTGGTTGAGTCGGTACAGGCGCTTGAGTCGTAGTTGTTGCTTCGATTTCACGCGTAACAGCTTCAGTAGTTGTTGTCTTCTCTTCTTTGGTTGTCGTTGCTTCTTCAGTTGTGCTCTTACTTAGAACAACCTGTTCAGCCGTTTTACTTTCTAAAGGCTTATCACTCTTTTGTGAGTCGATATAAGCATACAATGCAAACGGGAAAATCAAAGTGAAAATTAAGAAGAATAGCAAAGCGTTTGATAAAACGGTTGCTTCCTGCTTCGGTTGATTTCTAGCCGAGCGTGAAAATTGACGATTCTTGAAATTTTCATCCTCACCAAACTTATTGTTCCATGGGGCAGTAAATTTTTTGGTTTTTGCTTTTTCATTTAAACCTTGATCCTTATCTTCAGGTTGATCAAAGCGTTCGTTATCCTTTGCCATCAAGCTTCCTCCTACACTAATCGATATTAAGATATCTATTCATAGCAACAAACCTAAAAAGGCTAGGTTAGCATATGAGTCCAATTTCTTATATTATAGCAAACTCTAAACTTGATGCAAACACAATTGACCTAAAAAAGTAAATTACTTATTGCTGTTGTAATATTCTAGTAGCAGAACGGTAACCTTTTCGTATGTAACCATCATAGAAGTTAATGCGGCGACCAAATATGGTCTTCATTGATTTAATGACAAAAATTTGACCGACAACCATGATTAAGCCCTTGATTAAATTGAATGGCACAATGACAGATAGGATATAAGTCATATAATCATCAATGGGAAAGTTCATGACTTTGACATAAATAGGTAAAGCCAGATAGTAATTAAAGCAAGCCATGGAGAGAGTTAAACTAAAGACAAGACTAAGAGAGATTAAAGAAAATTTAATAGCTTGCCCTTTTTCTTTTAAATACTTCAAAATGAAGTGGCTTGGTAAAAACATGGCTAAGGTCGCTGTCATACTCATTAACATCCCAATCGGAATACCAGCTTCCCCTCCCTTAAGGATATAATTAACCAAATCACGAATGAAGGCCACGGCAACTAGGCCTTGTGGTCCGTAAATTAACATACCAATTAAGGCCATAAGATCCGAAAAATCAACCTTAAGAAAAGGTGCAAATGGCAAGATTGGGAAGTCAAAAAAACGTAGAACGACTGCCCAAGCTCCTAAAATGGCTAAAAGTGTGACTTTCTGAACTTTTCGATTCTTCATAACGATTCTCCTTTTTTTACGTCTTTAGGAGGGTCCATTGATAAAAAAACCATCCACTCAAACTGAGAGGATGGTAGCCTAAATAAGCATAAACTTATCAATATCTTATCTTCTACCATCCAGACTTTACTGTCGGTACTGGAATTACACCAGTTCAACCTAGCCACAGCTAAGTTCGCGGACTCTACCGCCGGTCGGGAATTTCACCCTGCCCCGAAGACGTTATTTAATTTAAATGAATTATAGCATTTATCTCGGATTTAAGCAAGCTCTTATTCACTATCTAAAGCCATCTTACTTAATTTATCCACTTCAAAGGCAGTTAGCTCTCGCCACATACCCGGTTTCAAATTATCTAAGCCAAGAAAAGCAAAAGATTCGCGCTTCAATTTGAAGACGGGATAACCAATGGCTTCAAACATTTTCTTAACTTGATGGTTCCAGCCTTCATGGATGGTTAATTGGGCAACGGCTGTACGATTATCTTGATTGCTAGAAATGAGACGAGCTCTAGCTTTGGAGGTCTTTTGACCATCAATCATTACGCCCTTTTCTAATTGTCTTAATTCTTTAGCTGTAGGAATGCCACCCAATTTCGCAATATATGTCTTATCAATCTGATGCTTAGGATGCATCATCTGATTGGCAAAGTCACCATCATTGGTTAACAAGAGTAAGCCTGTCGTATCAAAGTCTAATCTGCCAATCGGATAGATACGTTCTTCAATACCATGGATTAAATCGGTAACCACCGGACGGCCCTTGTCATCAGCCACAGCTGAAATATAGTTTTTTGGCTTGTAAAGCAAGATATAGCGCGGTTCTTCCTTATAAATAGGCACCTCGTCTACTTCAATACGGTCATTGCTGGTGACTTTGGTTCCTAATTCACGAACCACTTGTCCATTTACTTTGACGCGACCTTCTTTAATCATGTCTTCACATTTGCGTCGACTGGCAACCCCTGCGTGAGCCATAACTTTTTGTAGTCTTTCCATAGTTCCTCCTTATTCTTCTTGATCAAATAAATTAATTTCCCATCTTTTTAATGAAAAAAGTTCTTCTGAAGCGGTTTGACTGTTGAGGGCTAAATCTTCAATAGGTGGTAGATCCTCTAAGGAAGATAGCGCAAAGTAATTGAGGAAGTAATCGGTGACTCCATAAAGTATGGGTCTACCAGGCGCTTCTAACTTACCTACCTCCTTAATGAGGTCTCGGCTGACTAATTTTTGTAGCATGGCTTGGGAAGAAACGCCCCGAATTTCATCAATGGTCATACGTGTAATCGGTTGACGGTAAGCTACGATAGCCAAGGTCTCAATAGCCGGTCGACTTAACTTTTGTTGCAGT
Organism: Facklamia sp. P12945; assembly: GCF_050409485.1. NCBI lineage: Bacteria > Bacillati > Bacillota > Bacilli > Lactobacillales > Aerococcaceae > Facklamia > Facklamia sp. P12945. The sequence goes on along the minus strand of NZ_JBNUPJ010000001.1, from coordinate 108,873 downwards.
GGCGATTGAGCAAAATTTTTAATCAAGGGGTCTAAGTCTGCTTGGGTTACATACAAGAAGCGTTCGCCAAATTGGACCAAATCAATTGGCGATAGTGGATGGTCTTTTAAAGTTTGCTGGACTTCTTCAATCATAGGCTTAATTTCTGTTGGTGAGAGATTTAAAAGAGCGGCTAACTCATTCAAGGTCACGCCTTCTTCCCCGGCAACAAAAATAATGCCTGCTATTTTTCTAAGCATAACCTTCCTCCCTCAAACGCAGTTCAATGCTATCTAGATAGCTTTCTTGTTGAAAAACCAGAACTTGCTTACGGACCATTTCTAAAACAGCAATAAATGTGGCAATAATTTCTGGTCGAGAGCCATTCGATAAAAGAGACGAAAAAGCAATGGATTGATTAGGCTTAATGGATTGAAATTGTTGTCGAATGAATTGCATTTTGTCCGTCACTGAAACTTGATCATGATGAATTTCTTTTTCTTTAGGTTGTCTTTGTTCTTGCGCTTGCAAGACGCTCTTCAAACTGGTTTGTAATTGCTCTAGCGAAAGCTCACCTTCTTCTAAGGGAATAAAAGCTATAAAGTTTGAAAGATCTGCCGCTGGTCTTGAATAGTGCTTACTACGATCCACTTGCATATCTTCTAAGGTGTCCGCTACTAGCTGAAATTGTTGATAAATGAGCAGTTGCTGAACCAGACCACTCCGCGGATCTTGGTCTTCTAAATCACCATCCAATTCATCCGGTTCAATGGGAATTAAGAGACGACTCTTGATCTCTAATAGAGTGGCCGCCATCACTAAATATTCTCCGACCTTATCGAGGTCTAATTCCTGCATCTGGTCAATATAAGCCAAATATTGGTCAGTAATTTCCGTCATGGGTATATCGTTAATATCGACTTCTAACTCTTTAATTAGGTGTAAAAGCAAATCAAACGGCCCTTGAAAGGCCGTTAATTTAAGGGTTAAGTCTTGATTGGTTCGATCCTCTTGCATTAATTGGCTTCCCCTTCACTATTTGCTTTTATCTGCTGACGATATTTCTCAGCAAACTGGGCAATCATATCTTGGGTTTCTGATTGAATGGAACCTGAGATTTGAATTTGTGGAAACATATCTTTAAGTTCTTTGAACAATTGATAATCCACGGACTCTCCTTCAAAGGAAGGAATAACCGATATAAGGTGAACGATTATTGTCGAAAGATTTTCTTGGGGATCCGTTTCAACTTTACGCTGCTCAATACCGATTAAACCAACGAAGTTGCTTGTTTCAGGATCTTTATATAAGTAAAGGTCGAAACCTTCTTGGTCGCGATATTTAGTTAAAATTTCGCCTGCTTGAGCCATTTGATCTTCACCTTCGCAAGTTAAACTTAAGAGTCCTAAGACAACTTTTTCATTCTTATGCGTTGAATGAACTAGCATTTTTGCGACCTCCTATCTCTAATTAGATTTCCTTGAGATATTACCATGCAAAGACTGAAATTTCAACTTAAAGCTTTACAAAGTCCTATATTTGTTCAATCACTTGATAAATTAATTGCTTAAATCGTGGTTTCACTTCTCTAGAAACAGCCATCACTTCTTGGTGGTTAAGTGTCTCCTGCATACCGGCTGCATAGTTGGTAATACAAGACACTCCCAAGACTTCCAGCCCAGCATGTCTTGCTACAATAGCTTCGGGAACAGTAGACATTCCCACTGCATCGCCCCCCATCAAACGAATGGCTCTAATTTCAGCTGGGGTCTCATAAGAAGGACCGGTCATCCATGCATAAACTCCCTCTTGTAAACTAAAACCTAAACTTTTAGCTGTTTGATGTAGCAATTGAATGCCTCTTTTACTATAAGTTTGACTCATATCAACAAAGCGCGGACCTTGTGGATTGTTTTTACCAATCAAAGGATTTTCGCCTGTAAAATTAAGTTGATCCTTGATGACCATTAGATCTCCAGGTTTAAAACTATTATTAACCCCACCGGCTGCATTTGTAAGAATCAAACTTTCGACCCCTAATTCTTTAAAAATCCGAATCGGAAAGGTGATTGTTTCAAGGTCATAACCTTCGTAATAGTGAAAACGTCCTTGTAATGCTATTACTTTTTGTCCAGCTAGGCTGCCATAGACCAATTGACCAGCATGACCTTCAACAGTTGATACTGGAAAACTTGGGATAGCTTCATAAGGGATTTTAACCGGATTTTTAATTTCATCTGCCAAATCTCCTAAACCAGAGCCTAGAATTAAACCAATTCGAGGGGCTACCATACCGTGGTCTTTTAAATATTCTAAGGTTTTTTGATACATAATCTTCTCCTATTTTAATTGTGCTAAAAACGACTGTCCTTGATCTGTCTGTTTAACACCAAAGTTATCAGAAATAGTGGCCGCGATATCAGCAAAGTGCTGCGCTTGTAGTTCACTTGCCGCTTTAAACTTTTTAGAATAGGCCAATAAAGGCACATATTCACGGGTATGATCGGTTCCCTTATAAGTCGGATCATTACCATGGTCGGCTGTGATTAATAACAAGTCCTCTTCATTCATGGCTTGAATTAGTTCAGGAATGCGGGCGTCGAAGTCTTCTAAGGCTTGACCATAGCCTTGAGGGTCACGACGGTGACCATATTTGGCATCGAAGTCCACTAAGTTAGTGAAAGATAGGCCTTCAAAATCTTCCCCCATGACCTTGAGTAATTGATCGACACCGTCCATATTGGACTTAGTGCGAATCGCTTGAGTAATACCCGCTCCATTAAAGATGTCATTAATTTTGCCCACTGCAATGACCGATTTGCCGTCATCTTTTAAGAAATCAAGGGTCGTTTTGCCAAAGGGATCCAAGGCATAGTCATGACGATTGCTGGTTCTTTCGAAATTACCTATTTGACCGACATAAGGTCGGGCAATAATCCGACCAATCATGTAAGGATCTTCCAAAGTAATCTCACGGGCATATTCACAGACCTTGTAAAGTTCTTCTAAAGGAATGACTTCTTCGTGGGCAGCAATCTGTAAAACAGAATCGGCTGATGTATATACAATTAATGCCCCCGTTTCTAATTGCTCGGGTCCTAATTCTTTAATAATTTCGGTTCCAGAAGCCACCTTATTCCCAATTACCTTACGCTTAGCAAAATTTTCTAATTTTTCAATCAACTCTTGTGGGAAACCAGCTGGAAAGACTCTAAAGGGCTGGTCGATATAAAGACCCATCATTTCCCAGTGGCCAGTCATGGTGTCTTTACCAGCTGAACGTTCTTGTAATTTAGTCCAGTAGGCGGAAGCTTGATCGACGGCTTCTACCCCTTTGATGGTGTCAATTTTACCCAGACCCATTTGAGCCATATTTTTTAAGTTTAAATCAAAGTTTTCGGCAATGTGGCCTAAGGTGTGAACGTTAGAGTCTCCAAATTCTTCTGCATCGGGTGCTTGTCCAATTCCGACAGAATCCATAACGATTAAGTGTATTCTTTTAAACATTTTATTTCCTCCTTTAATCGCATCAAGCGCGTGGAAAGTTCTTACGGTAAACTTCCTGTAAGCGGTGATGTGAAATATGTGTATATATTTGAGTGGTCGATATGTCTGCATGACCCAACAGTTCTTGAACCATGCGTAAATCGGCACCATTTTCTAACAAATGAGTGGCAAAAGAGTGCCTCAACATGTGTGGTGAAACTCTTTGATTGACTCCTGCTTGTTGAACATATTTATTAAGATTTTTCCAGATGCCTTGGCGGGTGAAGGCCTTTCCTCTTTCTGTTAAGAAGAGAATCTGGCCTGCTTGAGCAGTCTTTTTACTAGCAAAAACACCTCGGGCATCTTGTAAGTATTGATCAACCCAATAGATGGCTTCATCCCCTAAGGGAATGATTCTTTCCTTATTGCCCTTACCTAAAGTTTGAACAAAACCCAAGTCTAAGTGTAAGTCAGCTAACTGAAGCTGAGTTAATTCACTCACACGTAAGCCACAAGCATAAAGGACTTCTAAGATGGCTCGGTCTCTTAAACCGGTTAAAGTGGCTATATTCGGTGCTTGAATAATGGCTTCCACTTCTTCCATTGATAGAACCTTAGGTAGGCTTTTGGCTTGCTTGGGTCCTTGAACTAATTGCAAGGGGTTTTGCTGGATAACCCCTTCTTTTAACAAATAATGAAAAAACTGTTTCATAGCTGATAAAAGCCGTGAAGTAGAAGATGTGGCATAATTTTGCTGGTGTAAATGGGCTAAAAACCCTTGCATGTAGCTATAATCGATTTGGTCTAAGCTTTGTGTAGCATGGTCTTGATGGTAGTTTATAAACTTTTTTAAATCTCTTACATAGGCTTGGATTGTATTTTTTGATTTGACTTGATCAATTTGTAAATAGCGCTTAAAATCCGCTAAATAATTTTGTAACTGTTGATTGACCGCCTTATTCATTTTCTGACGTCACCAAGTAAATCCCCTGATTAGCCTCTTGACGAATTTGCTTATTCTTCATTAAGGAACCGACCGCGCGCTTAAATTGTCCCTTAGAAATACCAAATTCTCGCTTAATAGCTTCAGGATCAGACTTGTCGTGATAAGGTAAGAAATGATTGGGCGTCTTTTCTAATAGACGTATTAACATAGTCGCATCATCGCTAATGGCTTCATGGGCTCTTGGTTTTAAGGACAAGTTTAAAGACCCATCACTTTGTACCTTGACTACCCGTCCCTTGATTTTTTGACCCAAACGCGGGGGTAACATCCATTCGCTCTCATGTATAAAGCTGCGGAAGTTCTCTTTAGAAATTGCCAAAGCTCCTACTAATTTCAATTGAAAAATGGTTACTTCTAAATCTTGATTCATCAAACGGTCAGCTGCCTTGATAAATAATTCTTCCATCTGGTCAAAACTTGCTAATTCGCCCCAAAAACGGTTCTTATTATCCACAGTCATTGTCAAGTAGAGCTGGTCCCCTTTTTGAGGCCATTGACTTTTATCATCTGGTAAATTATCCAAAGAAACTACTAGGTCCTTTTGATAAAGACCAATATCCACAAACACACCCAAGTCTTTACGCACTTGAGTTACTGTGCCCCAATCATAGTGACCACTAGCTGCCTTAGGGATGTCTAATTGAATACGGGCCTCACGATTCATATCCTCATAAATAAGCCCTTTAATTTGGTCGCCTAAGTGATAACTTTGACCTTGGATTTGATCCTTGTCTAAGCGAAAGGTTGTCCCTTCCACTTGCGCAAAATAACTGTTTTCATTCTCGTCACTTATCTTACATTCGGTAATTCTTCCTAATTTCATCTTTCATTCTCCTATCTGATCAAACTCTCTTCAAGCTGATTGAGCTATCCTAAAGTAAAGACCGACTCTATCCTAAGCAAAAGACAATTAATTCTAGTCGCTTAGTCTTCTATTAACAATTTTAACACATTCTGTAAGCAAAGAGAAAAGATGGCACGCAAAAAGACATTTCTTCAGCCCATCAATAAATAAGCCAAGAAATGTCTTAAAATAAGTGTCTTAGATAGAACTCTGCTATACTAGATGGATACCGTTGCTCCGCGATAGATAATTCCACGACGAGCATCCACAGTAATCAGTTCATTTTGTTTAATAGCTTCCATAGCACCTTCTACTGCTACTACTACCGGTATGCCTCTTTCTAAGCCAAAAATAGCGGCATGGGAAGTAATACCTCCGCTTTCACAGATAATAGCGCCCACCCTTTCTAAAGCTGGAGTGTAATCACGGTCGGTCTGGCTAGTGACTAATACAGTATCTTCTTTGACATAAGCATTAGCCTCTTCAGCGGTATGAGCAATCACTGCCTTACCAATGAAGTTACCACTGCCAACACCTTGTCCTTCAGCTAACTTAGTTCCAATTAATTGAATCTTCATAATGTTGGTCGTGCCTTTTTCACCAACTGGAACGCCCGCAGTAATGATAATCAAGTCGCCTTCTTTAGCAAAACCTTGCCTTACTGCCATGGCTGAAGCAGAATCTAACATCTCATCGGTTGAATCAGGCTTACCAATAACGAAAGGTTGAACCCCCCACACCAGTGTGAGTGAACGTTGTGCTTCTTCCTCAAAGGTAGCTGCTAAGATATTAGAAGACGGCCGGTATTTAGCAATCATGCGTGCCGTATAGCCAGAAGAGGTTGCTGCCACGATGGTTTGAATCCCCAGATTACGAGCAGTATGTCCCACCGCTTGACCAATAGCTTCAGTCAAGTCTGACTGATTGAATTTCTTCAAGGTAAAGGCATCCTGACCTAATAATTGTGATTCAGTCCGTTCACATATCTTAGCCATCATTTTCACAGCTTCTAAAGGATAATCCCCTGCCGCTGTTTCCCCAGAAAGCATGACAGCATCCGTTCCGTCAAAAATAGCATTGGCCACGTCTCCTGCTTCGGCTCGTGTAGGTCTAGGGTTTCTTTGCATAGAATCTAACATTTGTGTAGCTGTCACGACTGGAATACCTGCTCGATTACATTTCTTAATAATCATTTTTTGAATAAGGGGCACGTCTTCTGTTGGCACTTCGACCCCTAAATCTCCGCGGGCAACCATAATCCCATCTGATACTTCTATAATTTCATCAATATTATCGACACCCTGCCGGTTTTCAATTTTAGAGATAATCTTAATATTGGTCTTGTTTTCTTCTTCTAGAATAGCACGTATTTCCATCACATCATTTTGACGGCGCACAAAGGAGGCCGCTATAAAGTCAACATCTTGACGCGCGCCAAAACGAATATCTTGCTTGTCTTTTTCAGTGATACCCGCAATATTTAAAGAAATACCTGGTACATTAATACCCTTTTGTGATTTTAAGACACCTGAATTGACTACCACACAAGCAATTTCCTTGGCTTGATCATCAATGGCTTCGACTTCCAATTCAATTAAACCGTCATCGATTAGAATAAGCGAACCGATAGTCACATCATCAATTAAGCCTTCATAGGTGATAGAAAACTTATCAGCACTACCTAAAACCTCAGTCATCGCTATCCGGATTTTATGACCTTTTTCTAATAGAATGCCATTATGTTCCATCTTATGCGTTCTTATTTCAGGTCCCTTGGTATCTAATAAGATACCAGCTATAACACCGGCTTCTTGACGGGCCTCTTTAAATAAGTTGATATGGTTTAATTGCGATGCTTGATCACCGTGAGAAAAATTAAAACGGGCTACATTCATTCCTGCGTGAAGTAGATCGACCATTACTTTCTTTGATTGAGTTGCCGGCCCCATTGTGCCAACGATCTTTGTTTTCTTCATATTAACTCCTTTTCATGCTCAATAGCGATCCGTTAAGCTACGATTAATTTCGTACAAATCATCTCTTACTTTGTGCTTGGATTTGGTTAAGGTTTCAACGATGTCACAAACGGATAATTCTTCATTGGTAATGCCGACGAAAATACCCGATTGTCCGTGAAGAATTAAATCCACTGCCTTAGCACCCATTAATGTAGCAAAAACACGATCACGACCTGTTGGATTACCCCCTCTTTGAATGTGGGAGAGGTTAACCCCACGAACACTTTGATCAGGGGCTTCTTTTTTGTATTCTTTGATAAATTCTTCCACGCCCATGACACCTTCGGCTAATACGATTAAAGCATGGTCTTTCCCATGACTAAGAGCCGTATTGACTCTGCGAGCAATGTCACCGATAAAGAAATCTTCTTCAGGAATAACAATGGCATCGGCTCCCACAGCCACTCCGGCCCATATAGCAATATCCCCCGCGTTACGTCCCATCACTTCGACTACAAAGGTACGGTTATGTGAGGCCGCTGTGTCAGAAATTTTATCGATGGCTTCAATCGCTGCCGACATGGCAGAGTCAAACCCTATCGTATATTCGGTCCCTGGAATATCATTATCAATGGTTCCTGGAATACCAATAGCTGGAAAACCTAATTTAGTAAGAGCTAGAGCTCCTTGGAAGGAGCCATCTCCTCCAATAACAATTAAGCCTTCAATTCCTAGGGATTCCATTTGTTGAATGGCTTTTTTTTGTACTTCTAACTGTTTAAATTCAGGGTACCTGGCTGAATAAAGGATGGTTCCTCCTCTACGAATGGCATGAGTGAGGTCGTTGATCCCTATTTTCCTATATTCACCTTCCACTAAACCTTTAAAACCGTGTTGAACACCTACTACCTCAATTTGATGATGGAGGCCCTGTTCAACAACAGCTCGAATAGCGGCGTTCATTCCGGGAGCGTCACCTCCACTTGTTAGCACTGCTAAACGTCTCATAAGTCACCTCTTCTTATTCATTAACTCTCTTAATAATATTTTAACATGAATTAAAAAGCCTGTCCGTTGATATGATTATCAGTCAGATTCATTATTTAAAATAGACATTATTTTCTCCAAAAAGAGCTTTTAACTCATCCACCACCCGATCTGCCATAGAAATATTATATAGAGCCTCTAATTTCCAAGCATTGCGGTTGGCATCGACCATGATTATTTCTAAAGGACCTGGGTTTTCTACCGCTAAAGCTTTTAATTTTTCCACTAATTGCTGACTAGAAGCCCCGGCTAGTAATTTAATAAATACTTGACGAATCGGTGATGAATGGGATTGCTTTTCATCTTCTGGTAAGGGCAGTAATTTATCCAAAACAATTTGTGGCTGACCTTGTCGATCTAGGCTTAGTTGGCCTTGCAAAGCCACCACTTGACCCTCTTTGAGCTGGTGGCCAAATCGTTGATAACTTTCAGGGAAACTAACCAGAGAAATATTTTGACTGCCATCATTGAGACGGTAAAAAGCCATCTGGTCTTTTTTCTTAGTTTCAATGACTTTCATGTGCTCGATATAGGCTAGAACTTTTACTTTTTTACCTTTAGGCATTTTTAAGGATTTTAAAGCTCCAATAGATAGAAAGCTTTGATCTCCTTCAATCAGTTTTAAAAACTCATCAATAGGATGGCCAGCTAATTGCAAGCCTAGTACTTCACGCTGACGCTTGAGTAAATGGGCTTTAGGCCACTCTCTGACCAAATTAATTTTAGGTTCAATCTCTTTTAATAAGTTAATATGATTGCCTGAAATCTTGCGAAATTGAATAAAATGTTCTAAGTTCTCGGTCAAGGTCGCTCGTGTGTAGCCAAAGGTGTCGAGTGCACCGGCATCTATTAGCGCTTGAATTAAATTGGTCTTTAGAAATTTAAGGGGCATCCGTGATAGAAAGTTTTGGAAATCGGTAAAAGGCCCAGCTAAATTGCGCTCATCTAAAATGACTTGACAAAAATCATGTCTGAGTCCATTGATAGCCATTAAACCAATTCGAATAGCCCCTTTTTCAATTTTAAAATTAGTATGTGAGCGATTGATATCCACCATTAAAAAGGGTCCTACCGTACGTTTGGCATCTAATAGGTATTCATCCAAACTTTGATGAATTGATCGCCCATGGTTTAAGAGGGCTGTAAAGAACTCTAATGGATAGTGAACCTTTAAATAAGCTAGTTGGTAGGCCAAAGTCGAATAAACAGCAGCGTGCGCCCGATTAAAACCATAATTGGCAAATTGATAAATATAATGGAAAACTTGCTGACTGGTTTGACTATCCAGTCCACGCTCTTGACAACCCTTTAGAAAAGCAACTTGTTGGTCTTTCATTAGGTCCATCTCTTTTTTACCCATGGCTCTTCTCAAGAGGTCGGCTTGCCCTAAACTAAAACCAGCCAACTTTTGGCAGATTTGCATAACTTGCTCTTGATAAACGATAATTCCGTAGGTTTTTTGTAAAATTCCTTCTAAAAGTGGATGGATATAATCAATTTTTTCCTTACCATGCTTGCGGTTGATAAAATGAGAAATTTGTTGCATAGGCCCCGGTCGGTATAAAGCATTGACTGCGATAATATCTTCAAAACTTTCCGGTTTTAATCTTCTTAGAACTTGGCGAATTCCTTCAGATTCAAACTGGAAGACTCCTTGGGTGTTAGCTTCTTGGAAAAGTCTTAAAGTGGCTGAATCCTCACGATCAATGGCATCGATGTCAATGGCTAAGCCTTGATTTTGCTTAATTAAGTTCAAAATAGTATCTAGGATTTGTAAGTTTTTCAAGCCCAGAAAGTCCATTTTTAACAAACCTACTCGTTCGACATCTTCCATATCAAATTGTGTAAGCTGTATTTGGCCTTCTCTTGTTGTAACGGGCACCCAGCGACTCAAATCTTGATCGGCAATCACAACTCCTGAAGCATGGGTAGAAGTATGTCGTGGCAAGCCCTCAATGGTGAGAGCAGTTTTAAAAATTTGTTCATTTAAAGAATCTTCAGCAATTAACTGTCTTAAAGCGCTAGACTTTTGATAAGCATCCTGCAAGCGGATGGACACTTCAGTTGGTATGGTCTTGGACCAGCGATCTTGCACCATTTTAGGATAGGACAAGACTCTGAGGGTGTCGCGTAGTGATTGCTTGGCCCCAAAACTACCGAAAGTCACCAATTGAGCTACCTGCTGGCTGCCATATTTTTGGGCGACATAACGAAGCACTTGGTCTCTTTTATCATCTGGAATATCGATATCAATATCGGGCATATTGTAGCGTTCAGGATTTAAGAAGCGTTCAAAGAGTAAATCATATTCTATCGGGTCTATCTTAGTAATTCCTAATAGATAAGCTACTAAAGAGCCAGCAGCAGACCCTCGCCCTGGACCCGTTCGGATATTATATTCATAACAAAAGGCCATAATTTCCCAAACAATTAAGAAATAATCATTGAAACCCATTTGATCGATGGTAGTTAATTCATGGTCTAAGCGTTCTTGATAAATGGGCACTTGATCAACTTTTAACTCTGCTAGCTTGTTTTGACATAGGTGTTTTAAATAGTCTTTAGCAGCTATATTATTTGGTGTTTTAAATTTAGGTAGGAGCGACTGATTAATGGGCAGCTGCACTTGCATACGTTCTTCCAAAGCATGACTATTGGTGACTACCTGCTCCAGTCCCTTTTGTAAATACAAGTCTTCTAATTCATTACGGCCGTATAAATAATGAGACGTCCGATAGGTCATAATTGAAGGATCCAAGCTTTCACCGCGATCAATCGCTTGTAAAATCCTTATAGCAAAACCTTCTTCACTGGTGAGACTTTCGACTGCTTGGTTACAAACCATCTTTAATTGGTGGTTACGAGCAAATTGAGATAGCCATGAAACTTCTAATTCATTGAAGGGATAAATCGAAAGTCCTAGATAAAAATTGTCTTGCGGAAAAATATGAAGCCAAGACTGAAGAATCGCTTGTCCTGCTTCAAAATTCTCATGTAGAAGGGCTTGTTCTAATTCTCCCTTCTTGCCGGCAGTAATGATAACCAATGATTGGCTAGCTTCTTTCATCAGATGATCGATTTGCTGATAATCTGGATGGCTTTGGTTGATTAATTTAGAAAGTTGAATCAAAGCTAAATAGCCCTGGTAATTCAGGGCATAAAGAATTATAGGATAGCTTTGACTTTGGTCCAGGCGTCCCGGCAAGTTCAAGCTAAGCCCTATCATGGCATGAAGGTCTGCTTTTTGGCAGGCTAGGTAAAACTTAAGACTAGCATGTAAGACTCCTTGATCGGCTAAGCCAAGATGCGTGTAGCCTAGGGACTTAGCTTTAGCTACATATTGATTTAAATCAAGGGTGGATTGCAATAAAGAATAAGAGCTACGAACATTGAATAGCATTTGCTTTTCTCACCTTCCACTGTGTTTATTTAGAGAATGAACATCGCATCTCCAAAACTAAAGAAACGATATTTATGATCCACTGCGTGTTGATAGGCTTGTAAAATTTTATCGCGATCATAAAAGGCTGAAACCAACATAACTAAGGTTGATTGCGGTAAGTGGAAATTAGTAATTAAATGGTCAACTGCTTGAAATTTAAAACCTGGCGTGATAAAAATATCCGTCCAACCAGAAGCTGGCACAATTTGCCCTTGATGGTCACGTGCAATTGTTTCCAAGGTGCGCACAGAGGTTGTACCGACTGCTGTGATCTTGCCACCTCTTTTACGAATGTTTTGAATTTTTTCAGCCGATTCTGGGCTGATTTGATAATATTCAGCGTGCATTTGGTGTTGGTCAATCTTTTCTACAAAAACAGGTCGGAAGGTTCCCAAGCCAACATGCAGCACAATCGGAATAATCTCAATGCCTTTATTTATTGCCTCTTGCATTAGTTCTTGAGTAAAGTGCAAGCCAGCTGTTGGAGCAGCGGCCGAACCATTTTGCTTGGCATAGACCGTTTGATAGCGATCTGGATCATCCAATTTTTCCTTTATATAAGGTGGTAAAGGCATTTGACCTAGGGATTCTAACACTTCTAGGAAAACACCTTGATAAGAAAACTCAATAACTCTTCCTCCGTCTTCCTTATGTTCGATAATTGTTCCCACTAATTGGGCTTGGTCGCCAAAATGTAAGACGGTCCCTAAACGAGCTCTTTTACCTGGTTTAACTAGACATTCCCATTGGTCACCTTGGGTGTTTTTTAATAAAAGGACCTCAATATGTCCCCCGGTATCCGGTTTAACACCAAATAAACGCGCGGGAATAACTCTGGTTTCATTAATTACTAAGCCATCCCCAGGCTTTAAATAGTCAAGCATATGTTTAAAGTCTGTATCGATTGTTTGCTGACTTTGACGGTCTAAGACCAACATACGCGATGATGAGCGGTCCTTTAAGGGAGTTTGAGCAATCAATTCTTCTGGTAAATGATAATCAAAATCTTTAGTTGTATAAGTCATCGTTTTCTTCTTTCTATTTTTCTTTCAGGGGATAATTTAAATGGCGATATGTTAATTCGGTAACCATCCGTCCTCGAGGCGTACGCTTAATGAAGCCTTGTTGGACAAGATAAGGTTCATACATATCTTCCAGGGTCACGATATCTTCTCCAATGTTGGCAGCAAGGGTGGCAATTCCAACCGGTCCTCCACCATAAAATTCAATCATCGTCTTTAAAAGTTTACGATCAAGCGGGTCTAAGCCTAAAGCATCAATTTGTAAGACTTTTAAAGCTTCTTTGGTATCTTTGATATGAATATTGCCATCGCCATGAACTTGTGCAAAATCACGCACCCGTCTTAACATACGGTTAACTATTCTTGGCGTGCCACGACTTCTTACGGCCAATTCTTTACTGGCTTGATCATCGATGTCGATTTGAAAGACTCTGGCAGACCGTTTAACGATTTTTTCTAAATCTTTGACCTCATAGTACTGCATGTGGGCCATAATGCCAAAGCGATCACGCAGGGGTTGAGTAAGCATCCCCGCCCGTGTGGTTGCTCCTATTAAAGTAAAGGGTGGCAATTCAAAATGAATGGGCTGGGAACTAGCTCCTTGTCCAATAACAATATCGACATAATAATCTTCCATGGCTGAGTAAAGTACTTCTTCAACAATGCGAGGTAAGCGGTGAATTTCATCAATAAAAAGAATATCGCCAGCATCCAGTTCATTAAGAATGGCTAATAAATCACCCGGTCGCTCAATAGCTGGGCCTGAAGTTGTTTGAATTTTAACGTCTAACTCATTGGCAATCACCATGGCAAGAGTGGTTTTACCTAAGCCAGGAGGCCCATAGAGTAAGACATGATCGAGCGCTTCTGATCGCTTCAAGGCTGCTTGAATATAGACATTCAATTCGTTTTTAACCTTCGATTGACCGATATAATCTTTTAATAATTGGGGTCTCAAAGTGGTAAGCTGTTGATCATCTTCACTCAAGCTTTCACTTGATACAAATCTTTCTTGATCCATATTGATTCCTTTCTCTTGCTTATTTTATTAAGAGCTTAAAGGCTAAACTCAAACCTTCTTGGGTTGATTGGATGGCTTCTTTTTCTATTTTTGGCATGATGCGCTCAATCTCACGCTTAGAATAGCCTAAACCATCTAAGGCTTGTTTTACTTCTTCTAAATAACTATTTTTAGCTGTTGGTGAGTCTTCACTTTCTTTCATTTGACTCAAATCAAGCTTACCTTGTAAGTCTAAAATCATTTGCTGGGCTGTTTTTTTACCCACCCCTGGGAACTTCATTAAATACTTGGCATCAGCCGATTCAATAGCTTGCACCAAGCCCACTTGATCATCTAACGCTAGAATGGATAGAGCCGACTTGGGGCCAATACCGGAAACCTTATTCAATTGTAAAAAGAGGTTCTTTTCAGCCTCGTCCATAAAACCATATAAGAGCATTGCATCTTCTCTGACTACTAATTCGATAAAGAGTGTGATGCTTTCTTGCATCTTTTCTTGCCAACGGAAAGGATTAGCACACCAGATTTGGTAACCTATACCATTAGCTTCTAGAATTAAGTAAGTGGGTTGAATCTGCTTAACTTGTCCTTGAATGTATTGATACATTAACTATTCCACCCATTTCTTATAATCGCTATAACCTGCTTGGTCCATCTCCTCATAAGGAATAAAGCGTAAAGCGGCTGAGTTAATACAGTATCTCAAGCCTCCTTTATCCTTTGGCCCATCATTAAAGACATGGCCCAAATGAGAATCCGCTTGCTTGGAGCGAACTTCTGTTCGAGGTCTGGATAATTTATGGTCTTCTAATTCTTGCAATTCAGTTCCCTTAACTGGTTGAGTAAAGGATGGCCAGCCACAGCCAGCATCAAACTTATCCTTACTCGAAAATAAGGGTTCTCCTGACACAATATCAACGTAAATGCCTTTTTGGTCAAACTGGTCATATTTACCGCTAAAAGGTCTTTCAGTACCTGCTTCTTGTGTCACATGGTATTGAATGGGGTCTAATTTTTTAATTTTATCTTGATAATCTTTTTTAGTCATTTTCTCTTCCTCCTAAATGATGATCTTGAATACGTTTAAACAGTTTTTCAATAGTGGTCGGATCGAATTCGATAAATACTGGACGACCATGGGGACAATGCAATGGATCTTGCAAATCGTTCATTTCAGCAAGTAGATGAATGGCCTCACTGTCTGCTAGGCGATGGTTGGCCTTAATAGCACCACGACAAGACTGCATGATAATGCTCGCTTCTTTCAATTGATTAACTGAAAGATCTTCTTGCCGGCTCAAACGGTCTAATAAGTCTGGCACTATCTGGTCCAATTCATCGGCTTCTAACCAGGTGGGATGACTTTGCATTTGATAGGATTTAGGACCAAAAGCTTGTAAGTGAATCCCTATTTCGGCCAAACGGTCGCTATATTCTTCTGCCATTTGCGCCGTTTTTAAATCAAAACTAAATAGCTTGGGCATCAAAAAATCCTGCTGCTGGTCAACATCCACTTGGTCAGCCATTAATTTTTCATAACGGACTCTCTCTTGGGCAGCGTGTTGATCAATTAAGTAGAAAGAAGAAGGACCTTCAGCAATTAAATAGGTGCCATGAATCTGACCTACATAGCGTAGCTGACTAAAATCAATCATCTTTGGTTTTTCTTGTTGATCCAATGCCTCTTTTTCTACTGCTTGAGAGCTTAATGCTTCCATCATCCCTTGAGTCTTTTCAGTTGGGAAGTCACTGACTTTTGTGTACTCATCCATTTTTATCTGGTTAGAATCAGGACGAGACAGCTCTATAGCTTGCTTATCTTCTGCTAGATGGGATGTTTGGCTGATCCAGTCTAATTGCCCCTTATTTTGTTGGTAGAAACGAGTAGGTCTAAATAGGCTGTCTCCTGCTTCAGGAATGGCGCGGTTTTGTAATAAGCTTGCTTGAACGGCTTGAGTTAATAGTTTAGCCAGTTCCGCTTCCTTACTTAAGCGAATAGTCTGTTTGGTAGGATGCACATTGACATCTACCAAGCGAGGATCCGTTGTTATTTGAATAAAACTCAAAGGAAAACGACCGATCATTAACTGCTTGCCATAAGCCTTGATCAACACATTATTAAGAAAAGGACTCTTGACTGTTCGACCATTGACCATCCAGTGAATATAATTGCGACTAGTTCGAGTCAAGGTGGGTGGTGAGATCAATCCTTCTAGGCCAAACTCTATGTCCGATTGCTTGAAGGCTAGCATTTCTCTTGCTTGCTGGGGTGAGTACAGTTGAGCAATGGTTTGCTTCAAATCCCCCTTACCGACCGTTTGTAGCAAACGATCTCCATCTGAAATTAAAGTAAAAGAAATACTTGGATAGGCTATAGCTAAATTCTGGATTACCTTAAGAATATGGCGCATTTCAGTTTGCAGACTGGCTAAATGCTTGAGTCGGGCTGGTGTATTATAAAAAATTGAATCCACTTGCACGGTAGTCCCATTACGGGGCGGGCAAGAACCTTGATTGATTATTTTTGAATTTTCAACTTCAATAAAATGACCACTTTGACTGGCTTGGTTTGCTTCATTCCAAGTCGACTCAATTCTGATTTTGGCTACTGAAGCTATAGAAGCTAGGGCCTCTCCTCTAAATCCTAAAGAAGTAATCTGAAAAAGGTCTGGTAGGGAATATATTTTACTGGTCGCATGAGCTAAAACGGATTGATGAAGATCTTCTTCCACCATTCCTTGACCATTATCAATCACTATAATTTGTTGAATACCCGCTTCTTTTACTTCCACTTGAATCTGATCTGCTTTGGCATCAATGGCGTTTTCACACAATTCTTTAACGACTGAAGCCGGTCTTTCAACCACTTCTCCGGCTGCAATCTGATTGGCTAGAGCGATATCCATTTGTTTAATAATTCCCATTGCGGTCTCCTTTCTTTATTTCAATTCTTGTTTTAATTGGGCTAAGAAATTTAAAGCATCTAGGGGGGTCATTTGATTAACATCTACTGCTTCAAGAGCCGTTTCAATCTTCGAAGAGCTTTCTTTAGTTTGCTCTTCTTCAGGGATTGGCAAGAGATCTATTGGATCAACTTGATGGTTGCGTAAATGCTTGGCATTAGCTTCTAACTCATCCAACACCACTTGACTTTGTCGCAAGACTGATTCCGGCAGGCCTGCTAAGCGTCCTACATGAATGCCGTAGGACTTATCCGCTGGTCCAGCTAAGATCTTATAGAGAAAGACTAAATGACCGGCTTCTTCCACTGCTCCAACATGAATGTTTTTTATTTGAGAAAGTGTTTGGTCAAGGTCCGTTAATTCATGATAATGGGTAGAGAAGATGGTAGCAGCCCCCACTTTTTGAGCAATATGGTAAAGAATCGCTTCCGCTAGGGCAATACCGTCGAAGGTGGCGGTTCCTCTACCAATCTCATCAAAGAGGATAAGACTGCGGTCTGTGGCGTTTTGTAAGGCATAATTGGTCTCTATCATTTCTACCATAAAGGTGGATTGCCCACTGGTTAAATCATCAGAAGATCCAATCCGAGTAAAGATTTGATCGACTAAGGGCAGTCTCGCCTCTTTAGCAGGGACAAAACAACCGATTTGATTAAGAATCACACTGTAGGCGATTTGACGCATATAAGTCGACTTGCCCGACATATTAGGTCCGGTTAATAGTAGAACAAATTGATCTTGGTCTAAGTCAAAGTCATTGGCGATAAACTTAGCGCGTCCGATTAACTTCTCCAAAACGGGATGACGACTTTCTTTTATTTCAAAATCTTTTCTTTGATCAGACAGATGAGCTTGGGTGAAGTTTTCTTCCTCACTTAATTCAGCAAAAGAACATAAAACATCTAGAGTGGCTACCGCTTGTGCCAATTCTTGCAGTTGGCTAGAATAGGTATTTAAACGATTGCGTAATTCAATAAAGAGATGGTACTCCAACTTTTCAGCCTTTTCCTGGGCCCCCAGAATGGTACTTTCTATTTGTTTAAGTTCGTCTGTAATATAGCGTTCATTGTTAGCTAACGTTTGCTTGCGGACATAAGTCGGATCGTCAAAGTCTTGTGCTTGCAGACGGCTCATCTCTAGGTAATAGCCAAAGACTTTATTATAGCCTACTTTCAGGGTTTTTAGGCCGGTTCTTTGACGTTCACGCTCTTGATAATCAATTAGCCAACTTTCACCATTATCTAAAGCATCACGATAACCATCCAACTGCTTATGATAGCGGTCTTTAATGATTCTACCTTCTGTTAATGAAATCGGTGGATTATCGACCAAAGCTTCATTAATAATAGCCAAAAGCTCATTAAATTCAGGCAAGGCTTGAAATTGATCCACTGAATCCATGCTTTCGTTCAATTGTTGGAGATACTGATTAAGAAGGGGTATTTGTTTTAAAGACTGGCGCAATTGGTCAACTTCTCTAGCATTGGCAGTCTGTAAAGATAGTTTTGTTACCAAGCGTTCAAGGTCATAGATATTTTTTAAAATATTGATTAATTCAAGGCGAAGAAAGTAATGATTAATTAAACCGGCTACCTTTTGATGGCGGCTAATTAAAGCTTGTTTTTGTAATAAGGGTTTATCCAACCACTGATGTAATAGTCTTCCTCCCATGGCCGTTTGCGTGCGGTCTATCAGCCACAATAAAGACCCTTTTCGCTTTTGCGTTCTTAAAGATTCGGTTAATTCTAATTGCACCTTAGTGTATTGATTCATCTGCAAGTAGGCAGATAAGGTATACTCTTCCACCTCTTTTAAATAATCAAAAGCATGCGGTTGAATCGATTGGAGATAAGCTGATAAGTATTTTAAAAGTTCTGTTTGAACAGGGCTTGCCTCTTTTAGCTTAAAGAAATTTTCTGTTAAAGCGGCAGGTGTAAAGGTTGATTTAAAAGCCGTAATCCTTTCTTGCAGTAGGCTCAGTTCTTCTTGGCTAAAACCTGATCTTCCTTCCTCATCGATAATCCACTCACTGGGTTTAACCGTTTGGATTTCACTGACAAATTGATTCCAATCTTCTGTTTGAGTCATCCGACTTTGACCCGTTGAAATATCCACATAAACCAAATGGTAAGTGTTTTTTGCTTTTAAAAAAGCGGCTAGGTAATTATTTTCTTTGTGTTTGAGTGCTTGGTCGACCAAAATGGTTCCTGGTGTAATGATTTGAACAACATCTCTTTTGACCATCCCTTTGGTGAGTCGTGGATCTTCTAATTGTTCACAAATAGCCACTTTATAGCCTTCTTGGATTAAACGACGGATATATTCGGTGGCTGAATGATAAGGAACCCCACACATGGGCACTGGATCTTGGGCTTTTTTATTACGGGAAGTCAGCGTGATTTCTAATACTCTTGCAGCAGTAATAGCATCTTCATAAAACATTTCATAAAAATCGCCTAAACGAAAAAACAAGATGGAATCTTGATGCTTGGCTTTAATGGATAGATATTGTTGCATCATAGGGGTTTCTTTACTTGACATGGCTACTCATCCTCTAGTTCATTTAATCGTTGATTGGTTTTGAATTGATATCATAATAATGACATAAGCCAAATAAGCTTTCTTTCTACTTGCTTGTTAATAATTAATTAATAACAATTTGAGATTTAAGCAAAGGTTCTCTTAGAAGTAAAGGTTTTGACTAGTTCTATTTTAGCAAAAGCTCTCATCATTATCATGATATAAAAAGCACAACTCCAAAAGGGGTTGTGCCTTGTCTTTATTTCGCATACTCTACGGCTCGTATTTCGCGTATCACCGTTACTTTAATATTTCCTGGATATTTCATTTCATTTTCAATGCGTTGTTTCACACTTCTTGCTAAAGCAGCCGCTTTAGCATCATTGATCTTGTCTGGAGCGACAATCACACGTACTTCTCGACCTGCTTGGATAGCATAGGATTGAGTAACGCCTTCATTTTCATTGGCGATTTCTTCCAATTGTTTCAAGCGACGAATGTAGTTTTCTAAGGATTCACTTCGTGCACCTGGTCTTGCAGCAGATAAGGCATCAGCCGCTGCGACTAATTCTGAAATAACAGAAGTTGCTTTAGTATCGCCATGGTGAGAAGCAATTGCATTAATAACTACCTCATTTTCTTTATAACGATTAGCAATTTCTGCACCAATTTCAACGTGAGAACCTTCAATTTCT
Source organism: Facklamia sp. P12945 (assembly GCF_050409485.1). NCBI lineage: Bacteria > Bacillati > Bacillota > Bacilli > Lactobacillales > Aerococcaceae > Facklamia > Facklamia sp. P12945. Next base: position 88,890 of record NZ_JBNUPJ010000001.1, on the reverse strand, counting down.
TGGTCTAATGCTTTACCAATATCATGAAGTAAGCCCGCTCTTTTGGCTAAGACTACATCTTCATTCAATTCACCGGCCATTACCCCTGCTAACTTTGCAACTTCAACAGAGTGTTTTAAGACATTTTGACCATAGGAAGTCCGGTAAGCTAAACGACCGATAATTTTAATTAGATCAGGATGAATAGCGTGAATACCAACATCAAAGACAGCTTCTTCACCGACTTCGCGGATGCGCTCATCCATTTCCTTACGTGCCCGCTCAACCATTTCTTCAATCCTAGCAGGATGAATTCGGCCATCTTGAATTAAATGTTCAAGAGCGAGCTTAGCAATTTCTCGACGAATTGGATCAAAGCCACTTAAAACGACTGTTTCAGGTGTATCATCTACAATTAAATCGATACCTGTTAGACTTTCTAAGGTACGAATATTCCGTCCTTCTCGACCAATAATCCGACCCTTCATATCATCATTTGGCAAGTGCACAACCGATACAGAATTATCTGTGACTAGGTCTGTTGCCGAACGTTGAATAGCTTGAAGAATGATTTCTTTCGCATTACGGTCCGCTTCTTCTTTAGCTTTTTGATCAGCATCACGTATCATGACAGCCATTTCGTTAGAAAGTGTCTCTTCTGTCTCTTTAAGAATGATTTCTTTTGCATCATCTCTTGACATCATAGCAATTCTTTCTAATTCTTCTTGGCCTTTTAAGATAAGTTGTTCAATTTCACTTTCCTTTTCAACCAATTCATCTTTACGTTTTAAATAATCTGCTTCTTTATTTTCTAATAGAGATTCTCGATTATCTAAAGTATTGCTTTTCTTATCCAGGTTTTCTTCTTTTTGAATTAAACGATTTTCAAATTTTGTCGCTTCTTGGCGACGATCTTTCAGCTCGTTTTCAATCTCATTACGGTATTTGATATTTTCTTCCTTCGCTTCAAAAAGCGCTTCGCGTTTTAAAGTTTGGGCTTGATTTATCGCATCATCAATAATTGCTTCGGCATTTGCTTTTGCACCCGCAATATTTTTTTCATCTGATTTTTGTTTAACGATATAACCAATAACAAAACCAGCAATTAAAGCAACGATAGCGAAGGCGAGTGGAATCAAATTTTCCATAAGAGTCACCTCCGTATCTATTTAGTTTTTTCATTAATTAATATGGTGTAAAAATTAATCGTGGCTTTCCACAATTTTTATAATACTTTTAATCGCAGCCATAGTCAAATAATTCAAAGGATCATTATGACTATTTAGCCTCAAATTTTTCTGACGCTTTTTTATAAAAAAGAAGACCCTCATTGGATTGAGGGGCCTTTTAAAGCTTTATAATTTGCGTTTTGCTAGTTTTAAAAAAATATCTCAAAAATTATTTTTTAATTTCTTTAATTTTTTCTAGTGCTTCTTCATCGGCTTCTTCAGAAGTTACTGCCGAATGTCCACCAATTTGATAATGCTGTCTAACTTGTTGATCAATCTCTTCAAAGATGTGTGGGTTATCTTCTAAGAATTGTTTAGCACTTTCGCGTCCTTGACCAATTCTTTCTTCTTTATATGAATACCAAGAACCTGCCTTGTTAATAATATCCAAATCAGATGCCATGTCTACAAGCTCTCCAATTTGCGAAATACCGTAACCATAAACAATGTCGACCATGGCTTCTTTAAACGGTGGTGCCAGTTTATTTTTAACGACTTTAATTCGTGTCCGGTTACCATACACATCACCGCCTTGCTTAAGGCTTTCAGTTCTTCTGACTTCAAGACGAATAGAAGAATAAAACTTCAAGGCACGACCACCAGGGGTTACTTCTGGGTTACCGAACATTACACCCACCTTTTCACGAATCTGGTTAATAAAGAAAGCAATCGTATTGGTTTTATTAATTGAGCCGGACAATTTACGCATGGCTTGCGACATCAAACGCGCTTGCAAACCAATGTGCGAATCTCCCATCTCTCCTTCAATCTCAGCTCGTGGTACTAAGGCTGCTACAGAGTCAACCACTACAATATCGACTGCTCCTGATGAGACCAAGGCATCTGCTATTTCTAAAGCTTGTTCTCCTGTATCTGGTTGAGAGAGTAATAATTCGTTAATATCAACTCCTAATTTCTCAGCATAAACAGGATCTAAAGCATGCTCAGCATCGATAAAGGCAGCCAAGCCCCCCTTCTTTTGGACAGATGCAATGGCATGTAGGGCAACAGTAGTCTTACCAGAAGATTCCGGTCCATAACATTCAATGACCCGTCCTCGTGGATAACCGCCAATTCCAAGGGCCACATCTAGGGCGAGGGAGCCTGAAGGAACTGTATCAATTTCAACGCTTGTTCGATCACCCAAACGCATGATTGCACCTTTTCCATAACTTTTTTCTATATTTTTTAGCGCTTGATCTAAGGCTTTTTGTCTGTTGGCATCTACCATATTATTTCCTCCGTTCATCAAGGTAATCTTATCTTAACAATTTCTTAGTCCAAACTCAAGTTTTTTGCGAACTTTTGTTCGACTACTCTCTTAATTAATTCATAACCATAATTAGTGGCCAAGTCCCGTACATAGTCGCGCCCTCGATTGGGAAGCATGAGTTTCTGCCATTCGGTCGGACGATTTTTACTTGCACAAGCCAGATAGACTTCTCCAGCTGGATGTCCTTGATCAGAGCCCGGACCCGCTACTCCGCTTAAAGCCAGAGCGAGGTCACTGCCACTTAATTTTAAGCATTGTTCGGCCATAGCACAAGCGCATTGCTCACTATAGACTGAATATTCTTCAATTATCATAGGATCAACCGATAACAAATCTACCTTGGTTTGCGCTTGATAGACCACAAAGCCACCCTTTATGACTGTTGAAGCACCTGGAATCTGAGTGAGGCGACTGAGCATTTTACCTCCTGTTAAACTCTCAGCACCAGAAAGAGTGAGATTCAGCTGCTTCAATCGATCAATCAAATAAGCTTCTATAGTATGTTCTCTTCCTTCACCTATGTAATAGTCTTTTAATTTAGCGATTATTTGCTGGGCTGTTTTTTCTAATAATTGGTTATTGTCAGCTATTTTTTCTTGCTTTTGATTCAAGACTAGGCGAATATGTCTAGGCTTAGCATAAATCGCGATTTCCAGCTCTTTTGTTTTTTTAATAATTGGATCTAATATATGGGCCACTTGCGACTCGCCAATCCCATAAAAATTTAAATAGATGGATTTAATTGCTATGGTCTGGTCAATTTTTTCTTTAAAATAAGGTAAAACTTCTTTTTCAAGCATGGCCTTTAACTCACTAGGTGGGCCTGGTAAACATAGGTAATATTGATTAGCATCAGCAGCAAAATATAAGCTGCCACAGGCTAAGCCATCTTCTGTATGAAAACAATACCCCTCTTTAAAGGTTAAAGCTTGTTTATACTCTAAGGGTGAAAGTTGACGATTTTGTTTTTTAAAATAATCTTGAATGTATTGCCATTGTTGAAAATCAACAATTAATTCTTGACCAAGAAAGTGGGCTAAACTTTCTTTGGTTAAATCATCATGGGTCGGCCCTATCCCACCAGCTAAAACAATTAGTTCTGCTCTAGTCGCAGCGATTCTAATTGCTTCTTCAAGTCGCGTTGGATTGTCGTCTACCACTTGTTGGTTGAAAGACAAAATACCTATTGAAGCAAATGCTTGAGCTAGTAGTGCTGCGTTGGTATTAATGGTCTGTCCTTGAACCAATTCGGTCCCCACTGTGATAATTTCTAACTTCATTGCAGGCCCTCCATTTTATATATACCTATTAAAATTAAAAAAGGTGTTTTCTTTAAAAAAAAGCCATCAAAACGATGACTTTTAATGAAAATAATCTACTTAATATCGGTAAAAAGATGTCTCGCTTTATAAAAATATTCTACACCTGAATATACAGTAAAGAATAAAGCAACTCCCATTAAAAAATGTGCCAATGAGAAAGGCAACCATGTAAAGCCAGCATTCTTCCAAAGAAAGAACAAAATGGCAAACATTTGACTGAAGGTTTTAACTTTTCCAGGCCAGGCCGCTGCCATTACTTTACCATTAGATTGAGCGAGTAGAACTCTTAAACCGGTCACTAATAACTCACGACTAATAATAATAATAACGATCCAAGCTGGGATGAATTGGTGTTCAACCAACAGGATAAGTGCTGCAATGACTAACAGCTTGTCTGCCATTGGATCCGCAAAGACACCAAAGGAAGTGACTAAATGTAATTTTCGCGCTAAGTAACCATCCAAATAGTCCGTAAAGGATGCTATGGCAAATACGAGCCCCCCAATAAAGTAAGGGGTAGCAAGAGTCGTTCCTAACAGTGTTAGATTGCCCCAATCCAAAGGTAAAGTTAAAAGACAAACAAAGATAGGGATTAAGAATATTCTAAAAACAGTTAAACGATTAGCAATGTTCATAATTTACTCTCCTGATGAATAATTGGGGTCTAATACCGCTGGACCTTCATAAGAAGTTTCTTCATTCTTTTCTCCCAGCTCATCAATGGCTAGCTCTTCAGTTGAAGAGGCAGTTTCATCTTTAACTTTAAAGATAATAACGCCAGGAACACTCGGATCAGGCTCAACTGTTTTACCGTTGACTATAAATTGAGCCCCTTCTGGATAACCTAATTCCATCCGCACAGTCTTGGTTGTATCATTGGCTTGATGTTCTAAAACTTCATCTTTAGAAATCGTTTGGTCAACTACCATACTTCCTTCTTCATAAATACCGACCCAAACAAAGGCATTTCCTTTGGCACCAAATTGATAATTTTCAATTGGACCTTCTAATTGGTAGGTTTTAATCTCGCCAGCTTGAGAGATTTCAGTAATTACTTCTTTTCCAACTAAAAGCTGGTTTTCCGCTAAGTCTTTTTTGTTATTAGCTTTTTCAGTCACCTCTGGCTCTTTTGTCGATCCATCGACTGGATTAGCCGACGGCTTAACAATTTCTAAGACATCAGCATTATTATTGGTTTGAGCGACTTGATTATCTTCCGTTGAAATCTGACGAATGGTATAAATTAAGATACCGATAATACAGATAATAATTGCTGATAGAATAGCCATGGGAATATAAGAGAGGATTTTCTCCATCCGATTCGATTCATCATTTAAATGACGGCTACGTAACCGACTTGGCATTTCAGCCTCTTCTTCTCTTATCGGACTGCTTTCATTGTTTTGCACTTCCAACTCACTAGCATATTCCTTTAAAAGAGTATCTCCATCTAAACCTACCATATCGGCATACTGTTTCACAAAGGCTCGGGCATAGAAATTTCCCGGTAGTTCTTCCAGTTGGCCTTCTTCGATCGCTTGTAAATATTTTTTTTGAATTTTAGTCATTTGTTGCAGGGTATTAAGTGTATACCCTTTATTTACGCGTGCTTCACGTAATCTTGTTCCTAATTCACTCATAATTATGACCCCTTCTATCTCTATCATTCACATTATAGCACAGTTAAAAGCCTTGGGTCAGATAAAAGTCCCTAATTAAGTTTAGTTGGCTTCTTTCTCAAGTAAGTCACGAATAAGCGTATACATATATTTCTCAGCGTCAAAAGCTTGTAGGTCACTCGCTTGTTCACCCAAACCAATATATTTAACTGGAATATCTAATTCATGGCGAATAGAAAGAATGACGCCCCCCTTAGCTGTCCCATCTAATTTTGTTAAGACTAGTCCACTGATCTCGGTTGCTTCATTAAATTGTTTCGCTTGAATTAAGGCGTTTTGTCCGGTTGTTGCATCTAAAACCAAGAGAACTTCTTGTACGCCATTCGGATTTTCTCTTTCGATAATCCGTTTCATTTTAGCTAATTCAGCCATGAGATTTGCTTTAGTTTGTAAACGCCCTGCTGTATCAACTAAAAGGTAATCGTACTCTTCCGCATTGGCTTTTTTCACAGCGTCGAAAACTACAGAAGCAGGGTCTCCTTGGTCCGCTCCGGTCACTACTGGTATTCCTAAGCGCTCTCCCCAAACATTTAGTTGCTCAACTGCACCTGCTCTAAAAGTATCGGCAGCAGCCATTAAAACCTTATGTCCGGATTGTTTTAAATTATAAGCAATTTTACCGACAGAAGTCGTCTTGCCTACCCCGTTGACCCCCACAAATAAGACTACGGTTGGCCCGTTTGGATTTTCAATTAAATCAGGATTGACTGGTTGGTCTTTTTCATAAATTGCCACCATTTGTTCTAACATAACACGCTTAACATCTTGAGCTTTATGAACATTTTCAGCTTCTACTGCATCACGAATAGCATCCGTTAAAGCTAGAGTCATTTTGAAGCCAACATCGGCTGAAATTAAGATTTCTTCTAGATCATCGTAGAATTCATCATCTAATTCGCGCCAAGAAGTAAATAAATCCGTGATGCGGTCAGAAAAGGATTTACGTGTTTTTTCCATCCCCTTATCATACTTTTCAAAGACAATCTGTTCTTCTTGGTCTAAAATTTCTTCTTTTACAACCTTATCTTCACCTGTGAAAGCACGTTTGATGCGATCAAATAATCCCATATGACTTCCTCCATTCTATTGAATAAATTGATAAATTGCATGAGCGACACCTTCTTGATCATTGGATAAAGTAATGAAATCAGCCCTCTGCTTTAAAGTCTCTGCGCCGTTTCCCATCACCACTCCAAGACCAGCAAATTCAATCATGCGCTCATCATTCATCTGATCTCCTATTGCCATTATAGCAGAAGGTTGAATATTTAACTGATCAGACAACTTTTTTAAAGCATTTCCTTTATTGACTCCCGCTTTCATAATTTCTAATTGGAAAGGATGGGATCTTGATAGGGTATATTGACTGACAAGTTCTTTATTTAACAGTGGAATTTGCCGCGATAAATGGGCTTCATCAATCGTGACCACAAATTTCATAAAACGATGGGCTTCATCAAAATCATTAAAATCAATTTTGGTATGGGGGGCTGTAGAAACATTGCCCACATAAAAACTTTCATAACCTTTTGGGTAAGTTAAGGGTTCATAAACTAAATCCTGGTCTAGAACGTTTAAAGGTAAATTTAAAGTTGTTAACTCTCGATACCATGAGTGAAGATCTTGGCTGCTTAACTCTTCTTGTATTAAGACTTGCCCATCACTAATTCTTTGAACAAAGGCACCGTTATATAGAATTAAATAATCATCCTCACTTTTTAAGCCGATTTGATCGATTAAATGATGCATGGTTGAATAAGGTCTACCTGTACATATTACGACTTTAACGCCTCGCTCTTGAGCGTAATCAAGTGCTTCAAGGTTTTTAGCTGTAACTTCTTTGGAACTATTTAATAAGGTTCCATCTAAATCGATGGCTAGTAATTGAATCATTTTATCTACTCCTGATGGTCTAATGCTACAAAATCATTCATTTTCACCGCTGCTAGTTTAGAAATACCGGTTTGTTCCATAGTCACTCCATATAGAATATCGGCATATTCCATGGTCCCTTTGCGGTGGGTAATGACAATAAATTGCGTTTCTTGGGTAAAGTTTTGAATGTATTCCCCATAACGGTAAACATTGGCATCATCTAAAGCTGCCTCCACTTCGTCTAGAACCACAAATGGAACGGTCTTTGTTTCCAAAATAGCAAATAATAAAGCAATGGCCGTTAAAGCTCTTTCGCCTCCTGATAAGAGGGCTAAGTTTTGCTTACGCTTACCGGGTGGTTGAGCAATAATATCGACACCGGTAGTTAATAAATCGGTCGGGTCGGTTAATTCTAACTTAGCCTTACCGCCAGCAAATAAACGAGTGAAGGTCTTTTGAAATTGATGGTTAATAGCTTGAAAGGCTTCTTTAAAGCGACTACCCACTTCTGAATCCATTTCATCAATGGTATTATTTAGCTGCTCCATAGCTGTTAACAGGTCATTTTCTTGCTCAAATAACAATTGATAACGTTCATCCACTTCTTGATAGTCTTGAATTGCTGCTAAGTTGATAGGTCCTAATTGATCAATTTCCTTACGCAACTTTTTAACCACTTCTTTTACCTGAGCAACAGATTCTACAGGCTGGGCTAATTGAGTAGCTGCTTCGAACGACAAGGCATAGGTTTCATTAAGATAGAGTAAATCTTGATCCATCTGATCTTCATATCTTTCAATCTTAGCTTGGCATTTGGCCTCTGCTTGGTATTGATTTTGAAGTTGATCTTCGCTATTTTTTAAGGCCTGCTGATGACTCCTTAAACTTTCATTTAAACTCTGGCGGTCTTGGCGTAGAACGCTTAAATCAGCGTTGACTTGGTCTAAATCGCCTTCTGCTTGGCTTAAATCCATTTTAAATTGACTGATTGATTTTTCTAAGTTTTGAACTTCATTCCAGTCACTTTCTTCTAACTGTTGACTGGAAGCAATTAATTCTTCTAAATTTTGTGCTTGCTTAATTTCATTTTGCAGGCTTTCTCTTTTTTGTTTGGTTTCCATTTCCAAAAGCACTAAATTGGTTTTGCTTTCATTCAAGTCGGCTTGAAGTTGCCCAATCTTCATTTGTTTTTCCGATTGAGACAATTGCATGGATTGAATGGTTTGATGGACTTCTTCAATTTTAGCCTTTAGAGCTTGTAAGTCTTGCTCAGCTGCTTGAAAATCTTGGTGAGAAGTCTCAAAATCTTGAGTCATTTGCTTGAATTCATCGGTTAAAATCAATAGATGTTTATTTTTTTGATCTCGCTGTGACTGTATATTTTCAATTAAATTCAGCAATTTTTGGTGGTCTTGACTAAGTTGTTGGTGATCTGATAAAGCTTTTTGATAAGCCGTTTGAAATTGCGAAACCTTCTGATCACACCTTTCAAAAGTTGCCACTTGTTCTTTTTGACTCTTTTTTAGTTCTTTCAACTCTTTTTCAAGGCTTGCAATCTCTTGAGAGCGCCCCATTACAGATTGTGACTTATGCTTATTTCTTCCCCCTGTAACAGAGCCTCCAGGAAGGATCAAGTCGCCTTCAAGTGTTACGATTTTTAACTGTTGATGGCTAGCCTTAGCAAGTGACTGGGCATTTTCAAGTGTATCAACAATCACTGTAGACCCTAATAACTGCTGAATCACTCGCTGATTTTCTGCTTTATAAGAAACTCGTTCACTAGCAATCCCCACCACTCCTTGGTTTTGTTGGAGTAGCTCTTGGTGATGGGCCTTTAGGGTCCGAGCTTTCATATTACTTCTTGGTAAAAAGGTGGCTCGTCCGGCTCTTTTGTTTTTTAAAAGTGATATAGCTTGCTTAGCAGCTTGGTCATTTTCTACAACAATATTTTGCAAACCAGCTCCTAAAGCAATGTCGATAGCAACTTGATCGTTTTTTTCAACTTCGATTAATTCGGCTACCGTTCCAATGATTCCTTGTAGTTGATCACGGTGGTTCATCACGACTCGGACTCCTTGGTAATAGCCGGCATATTCCACTTGCATTTGTAGCAAGCTTTGATACTTGGAGTGGAGCATTTGGATTTGGTGGTCTGCTTGGTAGATTACTTTCCTTAATTGATCACGATTGGCTTGGGCTTGATCCAATGCTTGGTGGGCCTTTTCCCCTTCAGTTTGAAGGCTTTCTAAGTCTGCTTTCACTTGTTTTATTTGATCGTGATAGCTAACTTCTTGGTCTTCAAGAGCTTGGATTTGAATTTGATTTTCCTTGATTTGGTCTTGATAGCTTTCCTTGCGTTGATCGAATTGTTGGCTAAATTTATCAAATTGTTGCAAGCGATTCTTTATAGCCGACTCTTGACGATAATAGTCAATCAATTCTCCCCTTAACTGATCTAACTCTTCATTCTTTAGCGCTTGAAAGTCATTAAGTTGTTGATTATATGCTTTTACTTCTTCTTTTGCTTTTCGAATACCTTCTTCTAATGAGTTTAAATTTTGATTAAGGGCCTCTTGTTGTTTTTGGTGGTCAACCCATTGATTTTGGTAGCGATCTTGATTTAGTTTTCTTTCTTGACTGGATTGATTGGCATAAAGCGTTTTTTGCTGAAACACTTCAATTTGGCCCTTTAATCTCTCAATCAATTGGATAAGTTTTCGACTTTCCATCTCTTCTTGATCAATGCTTTGATTTATCAAGTCTAATTGGTTCTGTTTATCATCGATTGATTGCGAAAAAGTTTTTTGATCATTCTTAACTCGGTCTAATTCAGCTTTTATTTGTTGGTAGTGGCCCTTGGCTTGTTGCCATTTAGCTTTAAAGTCTTGTATTTGAAAGGTATATAAGGATATTTCTTCTTCTTTCAATTGGGCCGCTTTCTCTTGGTAGGTCAAAGCCTTTTCTCTTTGTTCTTTAAGTGGCTGCAGTTGATTTTTTAATTCATGTAAAATATCCCTGACACGGTTCAAATGGTCTTGTGACCGCAGCAATTTTCTTTGAGCTTCTTGTTTGCGGTATTGATATTTTTGTACACCAGCTGCTTCTTCAAAAATTCCTCGTCTTTCTTCTGGTTTACTTAAAAAGATGGACTCGACTTTACCTTGGGAAATCATGGCGAAAGAATTTTTACCTAAGCCTGTATCCAACAGCAAATCAGTGATATCTTTTAAGCGAACATTTTTTTGATTGATAAAAAAATAACTCTCACCATTACGGTTATATTGACGCGTTATCGTAATCGTTTTGGGGTCCATATCAATATAACGATCCTCATTATTTAAAACCAAGGATACTTTAGCAATATTGACTGGCTTTCGATCGAGTGAACCATTAAAGATAACATCTTCCATCTTGTTACCACGCAAGGATTTAGCCGATTGTTCTCCTAAGACCCAACGAATGGCTTCAGATAAATTCGATTTACCTGAACCGTTGGGACCGACTATTGCTGTCATGCCCTGATCAAAATTAATGACTGTTTTATCAGCAAAAGATTTGAAACCAGTCATTTCGATTCTTTCTAAATACAAACAGCTACACTCCTTTTTGAAGATGGTGAATGGCTTTTTTAGCGGCCTTCATTTCTGCTTCTTTTTTACTTTTGCCACTGGCCTTAGCTATTAAGTCGTTTTCTAAATACAGCCCAATGGTAAAGGTTTGTGCATGAGAAGGTCCTTGGGTTGCTAGGAGACGGTATTCAATCTTAACTGTTCCCTTGACTTGAACCATTTCTTGGAACTTGGTCTTATAATCTTGCACGGTTAGTGTCAAAATTTCTTGATGGTGATCAAAGAGGATTCTACTCAGAAAGTTTTCAACCATATCCATACCAGTATCCAAATAAACTGCCCCCAAAAAGGCTTCAAATGTATCTGCTAAAATGGAATCTCTTTCTTTACCTCCCGACAATCTTTCCCCCTTACCTAATTGGATAAATTGAGGAAAGTCTACTTGTCTAGCTAAATAAGCCAGGCTTGGTTCCCTGACGAGCTGAGCTCGCATGCGTGAAAGATCTCCTTCAGGCTTATGGGGGTATTGTCCATATAAAAATTGACTAACCAGAATCTCAAGCACAGCATCGCCTAAAAATTCTAATCGTTCATTGGACTGAATTAAGTTCTCACCTTGCTCATTAATATATGACCGATGGTAGAAAGCTTGCTGAATAATCTTCTGGTTAGTAACTTTAATTTTTAATTCTTTTTCGATGTGTTCTATTAACTGATGCATGGCTTCGACTCCTATCAAATATACACTGATTTTACCAAAAATCCCTTGATTACACAAAGTCATTCAGCAATACAAAAATGAAATACCGTATATAAAAAAAAAGATCAAGCAAAGCTATGCTTGATCTTCATCTTTTAAAATTTTAAATTATTCAGCAATTGGACTTTCAGCAGTTAAGCCTACTTGTGTCCAATCAAGATTTGCTCCAATTTCAACATCCCAATTCGTCACACGCTTATTAACGGCTGTTAATTCATATCTCCAAAGCGTTGGAATAACAGGAAGCTCTTCATGCATAAATTCTTGCCAAGCGTAGAAGGCTTTTTGACGGTAGTCATCATCAAACGATTCGTCTGATTCAATATCCGCTAATAATTGGTTATGTTCTTCATTCACATAGCGACTGTAGTTAAATTGTGCTCGTTCACCAAATAATCCATTTGGATTTGGATCGCCACCAGTACCAAAAGCAGCTTGGAAAATATGTATTTCTGGATCATCCTTCTTAATACGTTCATAGAAAGAATTAAACTCTAGTAATTGTCCATCTAATAGCTCTACAGGAATACCGACTGCGTTCCATGCTTGTACATAGTACTGAGCCAATGGAGCAGCTGTTTCACCACCTGACATTGAAGCGAAGTTCAAGGTGAATTTCTCGCCATTAGGATCTTCCACTAGACCATCACCATCCACATCCTTAAAGCCAGCTTCTGCTAAAATTTCCTTAGCTTTTTCTGGATTGTATTCATAGGCCTTAACGTCAGGATTTAAGTATTCTACAAAGTTTGGTGTAATCATTGAGTCTGCAGCACGACGCAATCCTTGATAGAATTCACGGCCGACTGAATCATTATCCATGGCATAAGCCATCGCTTGACGAAGAGCTTTATTGGATGTAACTAATTCAGGATCAAATTCGTTTTTACCTTCTTCTTCATTCCATTTACCCATCTTGAAGCCAATGTATGTATAAGCATTCTGCTCATAACCAATGGTAGTAAAGTTCGTTGCATCTTTATAAGTATCATACTTATCAGTTGGTAAGGTTGCAATATCAAAATTACCAGCCTTTAATTCAGCAACAATTGAATTAGGGTTGATGACATTCATCGTCATTCCATCTAATTTAGGACGCCCCTTATAATAATTTTCATTTACAGTATAAGTGACTGCTTCACCTGGTGTCATTGATTCCACCTTAAAAGGTCCAAAGCCTACTGGTTTCTCACGTACAGGTGCAGAGTCTTCCATATCAGCTACTTCGATACCTTCAAAGACATGCTCAGGTTCGATATAAGAAGAAATTCCTCCACCAGCTTGAACCATTGAGTTCGGAAAAGCCTTATAAGTAACGGTTAGGGTATAATCATCGACACGTTCCAACCCAGAAATTTCCTCGGCTTCGCCGTTATGATACTCGTCCATTCCTACCACATTCTCAAAATCGCTACCATAACGAATGCCGGTATAATCAGGGTGTCCTACTACATAGTAAGGAAAAATAACGTCATCTATCGTAATCGGTTCGCCATCATCCCACTTAACTCCTTCTGGGATTGTGATAGTTACTTGTTTATTTTCAACATCCATTTCCACTTTGGCAAAACCGGAATCATCGATCTTGAAGTTATTGTCGTAGCCGTATAGGCCAGGGTTAAAGTAAGCAATTACGGTTGCATCTGGGTTTCCTGTGTAAAACATATTATTGAAGACACCTGCAAATGCGGTATCGGAAACAAAGGCTACCTTAAGTGTTCCACCCTCCATGACTTCACCTTCATGCTCTACAGAAGTCGAAATGTCCGGTGCGGGGGCTCCTTCTCCATCTGCTTCCTCAGCTTGGACCATAGGTAGGGAACTCAATACCAAGGAACCGATTGTCATTGTTGTCATAAACTGTATAAGATGTTTTTCTAATGATTTTCTCATACTAAGCCTCCTCTAAATGTGATAATCCTATCATATAGAAATTATATGATTAAATCAAGTCTTTTCTAATTTTTTTTTAATATTTTTATCTTTTTCTAATAAAAACAAGCTTTATTAGGGGTTTATTTATGAAAAGTTTCCAAAGCTCACTTGTCTTAAAGGTTTTTCATGAAAATGTCTTTTCATTATTTTAAAGCTTATGACCCAACTAGTAATTTCTAGCAGAAAAATCTTTTGATTTTTATTTAGCACTTACAAGATATAATAAAATTTCAAAACGAAAACTTTTCTGTAAGATTAAAATTTTCTCATAAAAAAAGAGCCCCACTTCTTACTCATCGCTTAACGCTAAAGTAAATAAAGGGTAAAGCTCTTAAAATTTTTATCCTCTTCTTTGTTTTGAATCTGCTACACGTTGGAAAGCTTGTCCGATATAGTTAATTGATAACATCATGATCAATACTAACAAGGCAGCTGGCAACCAAACCCACCATTTATTTTCAATAATATCTGGTGTTCTAGCGTAACCAATTAGCGTTCCTAAAGAAGGTGTTCCAACAGGCAAACCAAAGCCCAAGAAAGAAAGTCCTGTTTCTAAACCGATATTACCGGCAAAGGATAGGGTTAAGTTGGTGATCATTAGCGAAGAAAGATTCGGTAATAAGGAGCCGAGCATAATTTTCCAATCTCTAGTCCCCATGGTTTTTGATGCCTTGATATAATCCTTGGATGCTTCTGATAAAGAAGCTGTTCGAATCAAACGGGTCTGCCCCATCCAACCAAATAAAGATATAATCCAAATCAAAGTCCAAGGGTCGAAGCGTTTAACGATTGTTACGACCGCAATAATAATCATGATTCTCGGTAAAACGATTAAAAAGTCTACCACACGCATAATAAAATCATCCACTCGACCCCCATAATAACCGGCAATCAAACCAATAATCGTCCCAAAACCTGCTGTTAATATAGTGACAGCCCAAGCGATAATTAAGGAATTTTTTGTTCCTAGTAAAAGCTGTTCAAAAATGCCTTTTCCACCCTCATCGGTACCTAAAAGATAGCCTTTTTCGCCTGGCGGTGTAAAGCGGTCAAAAATGTTAACTATGCCTGCAGCATCGGAATCAATAAAGAATGCTGATAAGACCGCCGCTACGACAATAATTAATAAAAGAATTAATGATAAAACAGCAATTTTATCACGTGCAAACTCTCGACGAATAACTTCCCAACCCATCGGTGGAGTGGAAACTTGGTCTTGCAATAGTTCTTCATTTACTGTTACCTGTGTATTATTTTCAGCCATTATTCCACCTCCTATTTAATTCGAATTCTAGGGTCAACAAAAACCATAATGATGTCTGATAATAACGAACCTAAAAGGGTTGTAAATCCGTAGATCAATGTAATAGCTATCATTACAGAAAAATCACGTAAAGCGATTGATTCGACAAATAATTTTCCCATTCCTGGATAATTAAAGACTGTCTCAGTGAAGACAGATCCGCCTAACAAACCAGTGATGGTAAAGCCTAAAAAGGCAGCAATTGGTAGGATTGAATTCCGGAAGATGTGCTTGCGATAAACAACATTTTCTGGAACGCCTTTAGCCTTAGCTGTGCGAACATAATCTTCCGTTTTAGCATCAATGACTCCTGTTCTTAAGTATTGAATAGTAGAGGTTGTTGATAAAAGTGCCATTGTAATAGCTGGTAAAATAATGTGTTTAAATCTTGACAAAGCAAAATCAAGCGTTCCAGGCTCAAGACCCGGGTCTACTGTTCCAGTTGTAGGGAACCAGCCAAGAATATAACCAAATAACCAAATCATAAATAAACCCAATACGAAAGATGGAATAGCATAAGTTACAAAGGTATATAAGTTAACGGTTTTATCAAAAACGGAATTTTGATAACGACCAGAAAACAGACCTAATGGTAAAGCGATTCCGTACGAAATGATCACTGTTAATAAAGATAATTGTAAGGTGGGCCAAACTCTTTGACCAATAATCTTTAGAGTCGGTTGACGGTGATGCCAAGACCGTCCCCAATCACCTTGAAAGATACCAGTAATCCAATCAACATAACGCTCTGGCCACGGTTTATCTAGTCCTAGTTGCTCCCGCATGGCTGCTATTTGAGCAGGGTCCACATTTGGATCTTGTAAACCCGTCAACGCATCCCCTGGCATCAAAGCAGCCAAAACAAAGACAATGATACTTAAAAGAAAAATTTGAGGAATCATTAAAATGACCCTTCTTAAAATCGTCTTCCACATTTATTTCACTTCCTCTCTTTGAGCAAAGCCGACTTCTTTTAAAGCCACTTGGTGGTGATCATTAATCTTCTTCAGATCATAGACCCGTCCACTTTCCTCAAAATATTGACTGGCATTTTCATGATATTCTTTCTCCACTCGGAGACGCTCTATATGGTGCTCTCTTCGATTGTTTGGATCAACATGCGGTATAGCTGATAAAAGCCTTTTAGTATATATGTGTTGAGGATTTTTATAAATTTCATAATTAGAGCCATATTCAGTAAATCTTCCACGATACATAATGGCCAATTCGTCAGACATGTGTTTCACCACGCCTAAATCATGCGAAATAAACAAGTAAGAAACATTAAATTCTTCTTGAATACGTTTCATAAAGTTTAAGACTTGAGCTTGAACCGATAAGTCTAAAGCTGAAACTGGTTCGTCAGCAATGACTAATTTAGGGTTCAGCGCAACAGCTCTAGCTACCCCAATTCTTTGTCTTTGTCCTCCTGAAAATTCATGCGGATACTTGACTAAAGCTTCTGAAGTCAAACCGACTATTTCTAAGAGTTCACTTGCTTTTCTCTTTTCTTCTTCAATCGTTAAATGGGTGAAATTACGCAAGGGCTCCGCCATAATATCTAGAATCCTCTTCTTCGGATTAAAAGAAGAATATGAATCTTGGAAGATCATCTGAACATTGCGCCGATAATTTGACCTGCGACTGGATGCAGCATTCGAAACGTCTTCCCCTTCATAGATAATTTTACCCTCGGTCAATTTTTCTAAACCGATAATAGCTTTTCCAATAGTTGATTTACCTGAGCCTGATTCACCCACCAGGCCATAAGTTTTTCCTGCCTCAAAGCTTAAGTCCACACCATCTACTGCGTAGACATGGTCAGTGATACGGTTAAAGAAACCGGATCGAATTGGATAGTGAACCTTTAAGTTTTCAATTGTAAGAAATTCTGACATTAGTCCACCTCCTCAGTGAAATAAAAGTGTTCATGACAAGTACAACGTACCCAATGTTCTGGTTTTACTTCATGGAGAACTGGATGCTCTTCATGATGTTCTTCAGGAATCCAAGGAATACGAGGAGCAAAACGACAGCCTTTGCGTTCTAAACGGTTTAATGGAGGTACAACCCCATGTATTACATGTAGATCGCCCTTTTCATCAACTAAATCATTGGATTGCGGAATGGACTTTAAGAGTGAGCGGGTATAAGGATGTCTCGGATCATTGAAGAGTTCTTCGACACTTGCAACTTCAACAAATTGTCCTGCATACATAACTGCTACTCGATCAGCCGTCTCTGCAACTACTCCTAAATCGTGAGTAATCAAAATAATTCCTGATTCGGTTTCCTCTTGAATTTCATTCAAAAGATCCAAAATTTGTGCTTGAATAGTTACATCTAAAGCAGTTGTCGGCTCATCTGCAATAATTATTGGTGGTTTACAAGATAATGCAATGGCAATGATTACTCTCTGACGCATTCCACCTGATAATTCATGTGGATATTGCTTGGCCATTCTTTGAGGGTTTTCAATACCTACTTGGTCGAGTAATTCAAGTACGCGCTGAGTTCGTTGTTGTCCATCTAACTTGGTATGATAATACAAAGCTTCTTCAATCTGCTCACCTACTGTCATTAAAGGGTTTAATGACGCTAAAGGGTCTTGGAAGATCATGCCAATATCATTCCCGCGAATTTTGTCATAATCTGATTCATCATAATTAACGAGATTATCACCCTTGTAATTAATTTCCCCGGTAATTTTTGTATTCATGCGATTGTGTAAGCCTATGATTGAAGTGGCCAGGGTTGATTTTCCACAGCCTGACTCCCCAACAATGGCTAACTTTTCATTACGCGCTAGGGTAAAAGAAACCCCATCGACAGCATCGAAATACTGGTCTTTAATGCGAAAACCAGTGTGCAAATCTTTAACTTCTAATAATATCTCTTTTGATTCCATTTGAGGCCTCCTTTATCAATGACTATGACATCCATTTATTTTTCTGATCGTAATTGGTCGATATAAGAAACGGCGTCCTTAATATCTGAGAGCTTTTCAATTTTTTCATCTTCGAATTCTATATCAAATTCTTCCTCAATCCCCATCACGAATTCCACCATATCTAAAGAATCGGCGCCTAGGTCTTCAAAGGTTAGATTTTCAGTTACTTGATCTTCAGTAAGATCAAAATGCTCTACTAATAAAGTTTTAACTTTTTCAAATGTTTCTGTCTTCAAATTTTCCACTCCTTAATTAAAAAGTTATACCACAATGCCGGTTATATTATAATAACGATTATTTTCTAATCTGTCTATCATTTTTGTCACTATTTTCAAAAAAAGTGCTTATTTCTTCGGAAAAACCTGATAAAACGATTTCACGAGCTTGTCGAATAGCATGATAAATGGCGATGTCATCTGCTGATCCATGCGCTTTAATTACTGGCTTTTTAACCCCTAAAAGGACTGCTCCTCCTTGCTTGCTATCATCAAAATTTTCAGCCATCTTTTTTAATGAGGGTTTAATGAGAAGGCCACCAATTTTATTGGTGATACTACTCTCACTTAGAGTTCGTTTGAGTAATTTGAAGATGGATTTTAGGCTTCCTTCCAATGTTTTTAGGATAGCATTACCGGTAAAGCCATCTGTCACCGCAATATCTACCTGCCCATTTAAAAGATCTTTGGCTTCAATATTGCCTACAAAATTTAAACCACTCGCTTGATTGAGGAGTTGGTAAGCTTGTTTACGTAATTCATCTCCCTTACCAGCCTCTGTTCCATTATTAACAAGCCCTACTCTTGCTTGCTCTATTTTTAAAACACTCTCAGCATAATAGCTAGCTAGTTGAGCATATTGTAAGAGGTGCTCTGCTTTTGATTCCGCATTGGCTCCGGCATCCATTAAAATTAAATGAGGAGATTTCTCATTAATGGTTGGGATGACCGGCATCAATCCCGGTCGATCGACACCTTTAATTCTACCAACCACCAATAAGCCGGTTGTTAATAAGGCGCCTGTATTCCCAGCCGAAAGCAGTACATCTGCTTTACCTTCTCTTACCGCCTTGGCAGCAACCACCATTGAAGCATCTTTCTTGCGACGAACAGCTTTTACCGGTTCATCTTCTCCTTTGATAACCTCAGTAGTCGGTATTCGGATTAAACGGTCATCAAACATATCTGGAAGATTTTTAAGGGCTTTCTCGTCGCCATAAAGATGAATTTCGATGTCCTTATAAGCATCTAAGGCTCTTAGAACTCCGTCAAATACGGCTTGTGGTGCATTGTCGCCACCCATTGCATCAATCGCTATTTTAATCATAAATTCCACTCCTAAATTTCTAATTTAATTAATTGGGTATACTTTTCAATTGTTTTTGTTTCTTTCTCACTCACTATATCTGGTTGTCTCATTAAATGGTCGACTGCTTGATAAGCCGCTGTCATAATGGCTTCGTCTTGTAAGGGATGTCCATATGTAAATTGGGCAATTCCACTTTGATTTCGTCCTAGGACATCTCCCATGCCACGAATTTCCATATCCGCTTTTGATAGTTCAAAGCCATCTTGACTTTCGACCATCTTAATCAGACGTTCTTTTCCTTGTTGGGTCGTTGGGTTGGCAATTAAAAAGCAGTAAGAGGGTAATGAGCTTCGCCCTACCCGCCCTCTTAACTGATGGAGCTGGGCTAAACCAAAACGTTCGGCTGATTGAATGACCATGACCGTTGCATTCGGTACATCCACACCGACTTCAACCATAGTGGTTGCTACTAAAATTTGAATTGCTTGAGCCTTAAAAGCTTTCATCACTTCTTTTTGTTCTTCTTTACTCAATTGACCATGCAAACTATCGATTGTAACTCGTGGAAATTTTTCTCTTAAACGTTGACAAGTCTCTTGTACATTTTCAACTTGTTCCATAAATTCACTGGCTTCAATTAAAGGCAATACATAATAGATTTGATGACCCTTATCTAATTCTTTTTGCATACGGTCATAGACTGTGGCAATGTGCTTATCACTAACGGCTTGTGTCTTAATTTCAACCCTTCCACGCGGTAGACCTTCCATGGTTGAGACGCAAAGGTCGGCATAAAGGGTCTGAGCCAAACTTCTGGGTATGGGAGTTGCTGTCATTTGCAGGACATTGGCTTCTTGACCAGCCAGACCTTTTTCTAATAAGTTCTGTCTTTGGCCAACACCAAAGCGGTGTTGCTCATCTATAACGATATAGCCGAGTGATTTAAAATCTACTCCCTCTTGAATTAAAGCATGGGTACCGATAATCAATCGGATGCGTCCTGTTTTTAGACCTTGTAAAACAGCTTTTTTTTCTGAAACTTGCCTCTCAGAAGTTAATATTTCTGCATGAAAACCACTCTTTTCAAAATATTGATTAAAAGATTGATAATGCTGCTGAGCTAATATTTCTGTTGGAACCATCAAGGCTGTTTGATAACCTGCTTGCACACTAGCAATCATGGTCAAGAAGGCAACTAAGGTCTTACCGCTACCTACATCTCCTTGCAATAAACGGTTCATTGGATAAGGTGATAAAAGATCGCGGCAAATTTCATTAACCGCCTTTTTTTGTGAATCCGTTAATTCAAAAGGGATGCTTTGGATAATTTGTCGTAATTCTTCAACTTGATAGTGGATTTGAATACCCTTAGTTTTTAAGCGGTTAAATTTGGCGCTTTGTAAGCGCCATTGGTAAAGAAAGAACTCCTGGAAGATGATCTTTCGCTGGGCCTGTCTTTTCGCATTATCTTGCTTAGGAAAATGCATGGCCCAAAGTGCTTCCTTCAGATTTATTAAGTTAAATTGTTGATTTAAATAAGTCGGAATGATTTCTTCAATACTTTCTTGATAATCAACAAAGGCTTGCTTGATGGCTTTGACAATCTGGCCCTGACTCAGTCCCTTGCTAGTATGGTAAATGGGTGCATAGTCCTCACCTGCTGACGGATTAATTAATTTCATGGCCATTAGCGACTGGTTACTTTCTTGCCATTTACCATAGATAGCTCGCGTTTGACCTAATTCAATTTGTTTCTTTAAGTAGGGCTGGTTAAAAAAAGAGACGGTTATCACTTGATAGCCATCTACAGCCAATTTAAAACTTAAGCGACTTTTCTTTCTACCAAAATAGTTGACCACAGCTGGACTAACAACTTTTCCCATCAAGACAACTTTTTCCTGGTCAAGAATAGTTTCTAACTGGCGTGCTTGGATATCCTCAAAACGAAATGGAAAATGAAACATTAAATCCTTTACTGTTTCAATTCCTAATTGTTTAAATAAAAGACTGGTCTTGGGGCCAACACCTTTGAGCTGATCGATAGGATCTAACCAAGACTTTCCCATCTTCTTCCTCCTCTTTGAGCAAAAAAATAAATCACCACCTAGAAACTAAGTGGTGATCAGCTATTTTCTAACAATCTAATCCACCGTTACAAAATAATTGTAGACTGGTTGGTCTCCTTGAATAAGTTCAAATTCTATCTCAGAGTTAGTTTGTTCAAAATGGTCAGCAACTTCTTGGGCTAATGAATGATCACCCTCTTCGCCAATAATAACCGTTACTAACTCACTTGATTCATCCACCATTCGATTAACCAATTGGATCAGAGTTTCTTTTAAATCAGTGTGGGTTAAGATTATATCGCCATCTAAAATACCCATAAAATCGTTTTCTTTAATGGATAGGCCATTAATTTCTGTATCTCGAATAGCATGAGTAATTTGTCCAGAAGCAACGCTTAGCGCATACTCTTCCATAGCTAGTCTGTTCTCTTCAATGGCAACTGAAGGATCATACATCAACATGGCTGAGATTCCTTGGGTGATTGACTTTGTGCCCACAACTACCGTTGGTACTTCACTGACTTCAGCCGCTTGTTGAGCCGCCATAATAATATTCTTATTATTCGGTAACAAGATAATATTTTTGGCGTTAACTCGCTCGATTGCTTTAATGAAGTCTTCGGTAGAAGGATTCATTGTCTGACCTCCAGAAAGGACTTCCTTTACTCCAATAGAATGGAAGAGCTCTGTCAAGCCTTTACCTGAAGCTACAGCAATCACTGCGTAATCTTCTTGAGTTTGAGGGACAGCTTGTTGACGCAGCGTAGTCTCTTTGTCTTCTAAGTCTCTAACTTGCTCACGCATATTATCGACTTTAATTTTAATTAACTCACCAAATTCTTGACCCAATTGCATAATCTCGCCTGGATCTTCCGTATGGATGTGGACCTTAACAATTTCATCATCGGCAACAACCAGCAAAGAATCACCTTTTTTATCAAGCGTTTGTCTAAACTCTTCATAATCAAAAGCTTTCTTAACAGTCTGTCCTTGTCCAATTCTTACCATAATTTCGGTACAGAAACCATAGGTAATCTCATCCATAGACATTGGGTGTTCATTCATTTCTTCGAAGATTGCGTGGGCATGGTCATTAGATTGGTCTTCAACTTCATCGATAATGACTTCCCCTGAAAGATTGGCAAGGAAGCCTTCATAGATACATAAAAGCCCCTTACCACCCGAATCGACTACACCCACCTGTTTTAAAACTGGTAGTAATTCAGGTGTTCGATCCAATGATTCTTTTGCCTCTGCTACGATCGTGCGCATCACTTGTATGATGTCTTCTGTTTGCTTAGCTTCTTGTTCACCTTTTACAGCAGATTCTCTAGCAACAGTTAAAATGGTTCCTTCAACTGGCTTCATCACTGCCTTATAAGCTGATTCCACACCACCAATAAAAGCCTTAGCAAAGTCTTTGGCATTTAATTCTTCACAATCTTTAATTGCCATTGAGAAGCCACGGAAAACTTGTGACAAGATAACGCCTGAATTTCCTCGAGCCCCCATTAACAGTCCTTTGGCCACGGCATTTGCTAATTCTCCAACATGATGACTAGTAGAATTACGCATATTCTCAACACCTGATTGGAAAGTCATATTCATATTAGTTCCTGTATCTCCATCAGGCACGGGAAAGACATTTAACGAATTCACTAAGTCAACATTTTCAGCCAGGCGCTCGGCACCTGCTATAAACATCTGTTTAAAGTCAGATGCTTTGATTGTTTTCAGTTCCACACTTTACCTCCTAAACGATCCTAGTCGATAGTCACACCCTGGACATGGACATGAACAAAGTCCAATTCAAAGCCCAAGAGTTGCTCGACATTGTATTTAACAGCTTGTTGAATATTTTGACAAATCACAGAGATTTTTGTCCCGTAAGAAACGACAATATAGACATCTACTGAAATATTGTCTCCTTCTTGAGAAATTAAAACACCACGTGAATAGTTTTCTTTCTTAAGAATGTCTGTTAAATTATCACGGAAGAAATGTTTACTTACCATTCCTACAACACCGTAGTTGTCAGTAACTGCTGCACCGACAATGGTTGCAATCACTTCATTTTCTAAGGATATCTCTCCATTTGGAGTTTGGATATTAATAGCCATAAAGTACCTCCTTTTTGTTGTCCACCATAGTTTAGCATAAATTTTTTAGCTTAGCACCTATTTTAATAGTTTTAGTAACGAGATATTTAAGATTAGTAGTTAATTTCATCATAATTCACTTGCTTCAAAAGTCAAATTATGGTAAATTAATTTGGTATGAAATGTAACTTTTAAATTGTTACAAGGAAAAGGAGGCAGAACCATGGCTAAAGAATGTTATTTCACAGGGCGTAAAGCTGTATCTGGTAACAATCGCTCTCATGCAATGAATAAATCAAAACGTCGTTTTGGCGCTAACTTACAAAAAGTACGTGTTATGATCGATGGCAAACCTCAAAAAGTTTGGGTTTCAGCGCGAGCATTAAAATCAGGTAAAGTTGAACGTGCTTAATCAATACATTAAAACCTCCTAGCCAATCATCATCAAGATGAAGCGCTAGGAGGCTTTTTTGTTTTGTTTAATCTTTTTCTTTTAGCATAAATTGATTGCCCTCTTCATCCACCAAATTAGATTCTTCATTTAGTTCAAAGCTGAAAAGTTCTTTATCCGCAAAAGAAATGGTTAGTTTTTGATCTTTTATTCTGTAGGTTGGATTATGTACGATAATTTCAACTGCCATAGGAACTTCATCAGAAAAGCGCAGGTTAATATATTGTTGATTTTTTAAAGATTCTGCTGCTTCATCTGTTTTTACCATCATTAAACGCCCATCCTGATTAATGCTCTCGGTATATAATTGTAGTAATGCGTCCGAATAATCACCTTCCAAAGCTGCTTGTCCAAAGTAAGACCGGCCTAAAATTACTTTCAATAAGTCTTCTTCTATTTCGAACCCCATAATATTTGAGTTTTCTTCAGTCAAATAGCGTCCCTCAAAATCAACTATCTCCTCTTGAGCAAATATAGCTGGCGGTAGCATGAGTATCATAATCATTATTAAAGCAAAAAGCTTTTTCATCCCATCAACTTCCTTTCCTAATAAAAAATTGATTAAATAAACTTCGAATATTATTTATTAAGCAAATTTTAACACAATAATGAAAGTGCTTCAATTTTATATTCCTATCTTCTATTTTTAAACTCAAGCCTTTATTTTCCTTTTTCCCAAATAACCATCAAGAGACCTTCAGTAAAAGAAAGATTTACTTTGTGCTGATCGACATACTCATTAGACACCAAGGCTCGAGGAAAAGCATAATCTGTTAAACCTAGTTCATATTTGGCCTGCTTAATCTGCAGCTGCTTAACAGCCGTCATTGAAATAATGGATAAGTAGCGGCAATTGTTCAAGTCTTGTAGAAAATAATTGCCTGGTTTAAAAAATCGCACCACTTGATCTTTTTCAATAAAGCTTAAACGGGGGATAATTGCAAAATAGCGTTCTTGAAAGACGAGCCAAAGGTTAGCAATTAAATGATCTAAACGTCCCTCTCCATTACCTATTGCGCCATATACTTCCACCGGACATCGACTGTCTTGTTTAAGAGCGAATTCAAGGCCCAACTCCATATCGGTATCATCTTTGGCAGCTGGATATTTTAAAACCTCTTGACTAGCCGCTTCAATCTTACTAAATTGGGTGGGAGTGACCGAGTCAAAGTCTCCAATTGCAACGTTCAATCGATAGCCTGCCTTCACCAATTGGAGGGCCCCTTCGTCAACTCCAATGAGATAAGTCTGATCTGTCACCTCAGACAAATGGCTGAGGGCTGGATTAGGAGCCCCAGCACAGATAATAATCTTATCCACCATACTAATTGGCCTTAGGGTCTTAAGGAAGCGATAGCTGCAGCCAGATCCATTTGCTTAAAGATGTAGGAACCAGCTACTAAAACATCTGCACCAGCTGCTATACAACTTTTAGCTGTTTGATCATTGACCCCACCGTCTACTTCAATCTCATAGTGATAATGATCATTTTCTTGACGTAATTTGGCTAGTTTTTCTACCTTCTTCATGGTTGATTCAATAAAAGCCTGACCACCAAAGCCTGGATTAACAGTCATCACCAAGACTAAATCCGCTAATTCCAATAAAGGATAAACCGCTTCGACTGGAGTTCCTGGATTAATAGCCACTCCCGCTTTTTTTCCTAAGGCTTTTATCTTTTGTAAGACTGAATGAATATGTTGGGTCGCTTCCACATGTACGGTGATAATATCCGCTCCCGCATCAGCAACCATTTCCAAATACCGCTCCGGTTGATCCACCATCATGTGACAATCAAAAACCATATGGCTATGAGATCTTAATCCTTTAAAAATCATGGGACCAAATGAAATATTCGGTACAAAGCTGCCATCCATAATATCAATATGTAGATAATCTGCTCCACCCTTTTCGATGGTCTGGATATCTGCTAACAAGTGATTAAAATCAGCGCTCAACATTGAAGGTGCAATTTTCATGACTATTCTCCTTTAATAATAAATTTTTTTGTTTTCAATTTTTTCTAAAATCTGCAAATAATTTTGATAACGGCTGTTACTTATTATGCCACTTGCCACCAACTCTTTCACATGGCAATTAGGTTCGTTCTTATGGATACAAGATCTAAACCGACACTTTGCACCTGCTTGGTGAATTTCTGGGAAACAAGCGGCCAGTTCTTCTTTTTCTAAATGGTCGAAATCAATAGCTGAAAAACCGGGTGTATCGGCTAAGAGTCCTTGACCAAAACGATAAAGAGTAACTTCTCGAGTGGTATGCTTACCGCGGTTTAAATGGCTGGATATCTGGTTGGTCTTAATTTCAGCTTGAGGTAGCAGTTTGTTTAAAAGGGTCGATTTTCCCACTCCCGATTGACCGGTCATTACATATATTCCTTGTTGGAAAATGGTTTGAATAGCTTGCATCTTTTCATTGGATTGGTCAAAGAGAAAAACATCATAACCAATTACTTCATAGATTGCTCTGATTTCTGCTACTAAGTCATTGGCTGCATCCCGTCCCTGATGCTCGATTAAAAGGTCATATTTACTCAAGATAATAATGGGTTGGATGCGATGAGACTCCATCGAAACAAGGAAATAATCTAATAAATTATAGGAAAACTCAGGTTCAACTAAGGACATGACAATGAGAGCATAGTCGACATTAGCAACAGCCGGTCGAATCAAAAAGTTATCTCGTTCGAAGATCTCTTCTAATCTGCCCACTTGACTTTCATCTTGTTGATCCATGACAAATCGTACGCGATCTCCCACTAAGGGATTGGTCTTCAAGTGACGAAAGTTACCTCTTGCTTTTGTTACAAAAGATTCTCCTTGCGACCATACATAATAGAAGCCACTAACTGCTTGATAGATGATCCCTTCATGTGAGGTAATAAGCTGTTTCAAATAATTTCCTCCTTTGGTCAGTATTTATTCAGAAAAAAAGTTAAGAGTCAGTAATGCTGCTCTTAACTCTTCAAATTCTTAATTAGGATAAACGGCTGAGGACTGTGCGACAATTTCGCCGTCTCTTAAGACACGGTACTGTCCGGATCCTCCTTCGGGAATATAGAGGACGATTTGAATTTCACGCGATTCGGTGATTTCAATTTCACGCGCAACTTGAGTGATATTATTACGGTCATCTCCTATAAAAACTTGGATTTTATTCGGTAATGGCTTGCTTTGTTCGTAGTCATTTTCAGCATACTTAGGGACATAATCAAGGTATACCGTTTCTGTGGCAGTCGACACTTCTGCTTTTTCTTCACCTTGAGAAACCGTCACCTTAATGGTGTCTCCTTGAGCAATGGGTGAGCCTGAAAGTGGGTCTTGATCAATGACAATCCCTTCAGGTAGATAATCATGATATTGATAAGCTTCTTCTACATAGAGACCATAAGTGTCTGCAAACTTATAGACCATATCAATTGATAAATTAGTAAAATCTTGCATGGTCGTTTGCTCAGAATAGGATCCGATTACTAAAATAATTGAACTTTCACCAGGAACGACTTCCGTACCCGGTGCAATACTCTGTTCTAAAATTTTACCTGCTTCTGACTGACTAGCTGCTAAATACCTTAAGTCAACTATAAAACCTGCATCAATTAGTTTACGACGGACCGGCTCATAGTTTTGATTGAGGTAATCACCGATTTTGACTCTCGGCTTGCCGTCAGAGAAGGTTAAATTAACTTTAGAGCCACGATTTATGCGGTCCCCTGATTGGGGATCACTTTCAATAATTTGGCCGCGCGGAATAAGATCATCCCAAACAACAGTACTTTCGCCTAGCATTAAATCATTCTCTTCTAGTAATTCAATGGCTTGTTTTTGGTCTAGGCCAGCCAATTCAGGAACGATTACACTGGCAACGAATAAGCGATAGGCGAAAAAGACAGCTAAAGATAGTAAGGACAATATCGTAGCAAAGAAGAGAATTTTAAAAATCTTGGACCCTAAATGGCTAGTCTTTTTATCTGGTAAATCAAAAGTTGGAAACTCCTCTTCATTTAAAGGCTCAGGCCCTTCGATTGTTTCCGTCAACACACGATCAGCGGCTGGAATGGGCTGAATGGATTTAAATTGTTCTGATTCATCCAACTGACTGCTAGGAATAAAGGGTTTTTCATCAATACGTCCGACACTAAGAGAAGAAGATAAGTCGTTAAACATCTCTTGAGCCGTACGATAACGATCCTTCGCTTGCTTAGCCGTCGCTTTTAAGACGACATTCTCTAAGCTTTGAGGAACATATTCTAAGCGCTCTCGAATAGTTGGAAAGGGTTCTTGAAAATGTTTAAGTGCAATCGAAACTGCGGATTCACCATCATGTGGGACAGAACCCGTGATTAGCTCATATAAAACTACACCCATGGCATAAATATCTGATTTAGTGGTTGCACTATTGCCCTTGGCTTGCTCGGGCGATAGGTAATGAACTGAGCCTAGCAAGGTGTTGGTTTGAGTAATCGAAGTATCTGATAAAGCCACAGCAATACCAAAGTCCGTAATCTTAACCACATTATTTGCAGTAATTAAAATGTTTTGTGGTTTTATATCGCGGTGAATAATACGATTTTTGTGGGCCACATCGATAGCCGCTACAATTTGTCCCATAATGGAAACAACTAGTTCTAGCGGGACAGGTGCATTCTTTTTGATAAAAGTTTTAAGGTCTTGACCTTTTACATATTCCATCACAATATATTGCTGTTTTTCATGTTCATCGACATCATAAACTTCTACAATATTGGGATGTAGCAGTTGACTGGCTGAAATGGCTTCTCTTTGGAAACGACGAATCGCATCTTGATTATCCTGGAAGTCATAGCGTAACACCTTCACAGCTACGTCTCGATCCAAAATTAAATCATGAGCTAAAAAGACATTTGCCATGCCGCCTTGACCAATGACAGAAGTTAGGACATAACGATCGGATAGTTTATCCCCTATTTCCATGAATAATGTCACCTCCTTCGTCCTCCAAATTAAAATCGCTGGCTAGAATAATAGTAATATTATCGAGACCCCCAGCATTATTAGCCGCTGCGACTAGTTCATCACCTAAGCGGTCTAAATCTGTTTGATTATTAATTATTTGTTCAATTTCTTCATTTTTAAGCATGCCGTTTAAACCATCCGAGCAAAGCAAGAGAAGTTCCACTTTATCAAGAGAAATCTCTGAAAAAGCTGGTTCTAAAACCATTGGTGTTCCAATGGATTGGGTGACCACATTACGACGTGGGTGATCAATACTCTCTTCTACTGTTATTTCACCTGTACGAATTAACTCATTGACTAAAGAATGGTCTTCGGTTAATTGCTTTAATTGGCCCGCTCCGTATGCATAAGCCCGCGAATCACCGACATGACAAATAAGAATGGTCTGCTCGACAATTGTTGCAAGTACAATTGTCGTTCCCATTCCTTCATAATCTGGATTAAGGTCTGCTTGATTCAAAATGAAAGTATTCACTTGATTGGTCATTTGGGTCATCCAAGCATGCGCTTGGGTGATGGTCATAGGGTAATCAATTGTTTCGAATGCCCGACCAACAAACTCTGTCGTTTGTTGACTAGCAATATCTCCTGCCAAGTTGCCTCCCACGCCATCACATAGAATAAAAAGGATTTGTTGGTTTTGAGAATAAAAATAATCCGCATAATCTTGGTTAGAACTTCTCTTTCTCCCTATGTTTGAATGTATAGTGATTTTCATAACTCACCTCAATCTATTTTTTTAAGAAAACGACTGATAAAAAAGCCATCTGTTCCATGCTGTTGGGGCCAAATGCGAAGAAAGCCTTGGGAAGTTATTACATTATCTGTTAAAACTTCTTCAGCTAGGATGGACTCCACTTGCCACTCACTATTTTCCTTTAAGATTTCTTCAATTAATTGTTCATTTTCCTCATAAGTCAGGGTGCAAGTAGAATAGACTAAGCGACCACCTGGCTTGAGCAAAGAAAGCATATGATTAAATAATTGCTTTTGTAATTTAACCAGTTCTTGAATAGCGACAGGCGACTTCTGATATTTGATTTCAGGTTTACGACGCATCAAACCGATACCCGAACAGGGTGCATCTAAGTATATCACATCAAAAGCAGTTTGAGAAAGTGGTTGGAAGTCCAAGGCATCGGTTACTATTGAATCTATCTTATGACTTAAGCCTAACCGCTCGGCATGATCTTTTAAGATACTTAACTTATGCTTAGAAATATCTAAAGCTGTTAAGTGTCCATCAGTTAGAAGTGAAGCAATATGGCTAGCTTTTCCTCCTGGAGCTGCACATGCATCCAAAACATTTTCAGAACCTGTCAATTTACCTAAAGGGGCAACCAGCATGGATGATTCATCCTGAATGGTAAACAAACCTTCCTGATAAGCTTGACTATTAAAGACATCCCCTGCTGTGATTCGAAAACCAAAAGGAGAAACTTGACTGCTAGTAACCGCCAACCCTTGCTCTTTTAATTGGTCCATGATATGTGATCGTTTGGCTGTTGGACCATTGATTCTAGCACTCAAATTAGGAACTTGATTCAAACTAGAAAGAAATGCTTTGAGCTGATGTTCTGGTAAGTGCTGGTCAAAGTATTTGACCAACCAAAGCGGAACGGAATGCTCAATCGATAGTCTCTCCAAGGGTTCTGTGATTACCGTCAATGACTGAAGCTCTTGGCGGAAAAAGTTACGTAAAATAGCATTAACTAATTTTCCAATGCCTTGGTGTCCGTTTACTTTGGCTATCTCGACTGCTTCATTTACAATAGCGTGCTGAGGCACGCGGTCTAAATAAACAGCTTGATAGATAGATAATCGCAATAGGCTGCGTACCCAATCTTCTATTTTACCTTTTACTAAATCCTGTAAATAGAAATCCAAGGTCAAGCGACGTTGGACACTACCGTAAACCACCTTAACCACTAAATTTTTATCTTGACTGCTTCGATTACTTGAAGCCAGATAATTATCTATCACGATATTAGAATATTGGTCTTGGTTATCAATTTGATCTAACAATCTCAGCATGTCCCAGCGGAGATTGTTTTTCAATTTTGTTTGGCTTCTTTGTTTAATTTTCATTATTTATTAGTCCTTTTCACTGTCGAATATCTTACCAATTAAACTTTCTGCCGGTGTCCCTTTTAAGTATTCTTTAACCATCATCCTTTTTTTTCCAGCGGGTTGGTATTCACTAACTGCTAAGTAGGAATCTTGACCACATCGAACATAGAAGTGTTCTTCATCAGCAGCAACAATTTGGCCCGGAATTTCTTCTGTTAATATTCTTTCAATGTTATCATCCAGTTCTTTTAAGGGTTGAGCTTGCCAGATTTTTACTCTTTGACCATCTAGTAGGGTATAGGTTGTTGGAAAAGGTCTAAAGGCGCGTATATGACGGTCAATGACACGCGCACTTTGCAACCAATTTAACTGCTCTTCATGCTTTTTGATGGTTGGAGAATATAGTACTTGGCTATATTCTTGTGGAGTCGCTTCATACTCCCCATTAAAAAATTTCGGCAAGAAATTCAATAATAATTCTTTACCAACGACAGCCAGTTTTTCAAACAGTATGCCCACATCATCCTTCTCAGAAATCGGTAAAACTGTTTGAATGAGAATATCCCCAGCATCCATTTCTTCAGTCATTTTCATAATTGTTACACCCGTCTCTTCTTCACCCCGCCAAATTGCATAATGAATTGGAGCCCCTCCACGATATTTAGGTAAGAGTGAAGCATGAACATTAATAGACCCTTGACTGGGTGCTTCTAATAAAGCAAGTGGTATTTTCTGTCCGTAAGCAGCCGTTATGATTAAATCGGCTTCTGTATTCAATAGAGTCTGATAGTCCTTTGAATCGGCTAACTTTTCCGGTTGAAAGACTGGAATATTAGCTTCTAAAGCTGTTTTTTTAACTGGAGGTAGTGTTAGAATACGTTTTCGACCAACTGGACGATCTGGTTGAGTCACTACTGCAATCACTTCATACTCTACTTGTTGAATTAATCCTTTCAGAATGGTTGCCGCAAAAGGAGGGGTTCCCATAAAAATTATTTTTTTCATTCAATAACCTCTTTCTAAATAAAATACTGGGGTTCATGGTCTATTTGAACAAAGACTCCCTTGGCCTGGCTTTCTTGACTAGCAAGAAGAATAGTTTGTAGCTGATCTTTAACTAAGTCTACTTCTTTATATTTTAAGAGCAAATGGAATTGATAATAATCATTGATTCTTTCAATTCCTCCTGTTGAGGGACCTAATATCATTAATTGGGTATTCACTTTGTCCATCAATTGATCCTTGAGTTGATAGATCATTTTTTGAGCCTTGCCTCGGTTTTTAGAAGACACCTTAATTAATGTTGTATAAAAATAAGGAGGATAATGGCTCATATGGCGTCTTCGCATTTCGTAATAAAAAAAATTGTCATAATCATGTTTTTTGGCTAGCTGAATCACATAATGGTTAGGATTATAGGTTTGAATGACCACTTCGCCTTTTAGCTTGCCTCGCCCTGTTCTTCCGGCTACTTGAGTCAGCAACTGAAAGGTTTTTTCAGCAGCTCTAAAGTCTGGTAAGTTCAAACCAGTGTCTGCATTAATGACACCAACCAGGGTTACCTGTTCATAGTCGAGACCTTTAGCAATCATCTGTGTTCCTAAAAGGATTGAACCTGCTTGACTGGCAAATGCTTTTAATAATTTTTTGTGAGCACCCTTGCGTCGAGTGGTGTCATTATCCATACGGATAATGGGTGTTTGAGGAAAGCGTTGCTTTAAACTTTCGGCTACTTTTTGAGTGCCAATGCCTTGTTTTCTCAAATGCTTAGAACCACACTGAGGACAATTGGTTGGCAGTCCTACTTGGTAATCACAATAATGACATTTAAGCTTTTCTCCAGTCTTATGGTAAGTTAAAGAGATGTCACAATGTGGGCATTGAATGACATGACCACATTCACGGCATAAGACATAAGAGGCATAGCCTCTGCGATTTAAAAGCAAAACAACCTGTTCTTTAGACGCTAATTTTTCGGCAATTTTATCTTCTAAAAGTTGAGAAAGTTCCAGTGTTTCTTGATCCAATAAATGCTGAGTCATATCCACTATGGTTACGGGTGGTAAGGGTTGTTGATTAACACGTTGGTCCATTCTTAATAATTGATACTTACCAACTTCAGCCCGAGCACGTGATTCTAAAGAAGGTGTGGCTGAACCTAAAACTAAGGGACACTGATGGTATTTTGATCGCCATTTAGCAACTTCTCTTGCATGATAACGTGGATTGTCTCCTTGTTTATAGGTCGTTTCATGTTCTTCATCAATAATAATGATGCCGATATTTTTTAACGGAGCAAAAATAGAAGAACGCGCTCCGACGACCACTTTCGCTTCTTGCCGAATGATTCTGCGCCATTCATCATATTTTTCGGTCAATGATAAAGCTGAATGCAAAACGGCAACGCCTTTGCCAAAGCGACCAATCACCTGGTCTACCATTTGTGGTGTTAAGGCAATCTCTGGCACTAATAGAATCGCTGATTTACCAGCTTTAAGGGCTTCAGCTATTAATTGTAAATAGACTTCGGTTTTACCTGATCCGGTGACTCCTTGCAATAAAAAGGTTTGGGCTTCTTCAGCTGTCATGTGATTTTTTATAGTCTCAAATGCTGTTTGTTGCTGTGCTAATAAGGCTTTGGCTGAGGAAGGAGGTGCTTGATCTACTTGATAAGCTGGCCGATAAACTTCCCTTTCTTCCAGCGTCAACCACCCCTTTTTAATCATGGTATTAAGGGTGGCCTTAGAAACTTGAGCCAGCTTTGCTAATTGATCGAACTCTATGGCTTGAGTCCATTGATGGTCGATGAGGACTGATAAAACTTGACCTTGTTTATGACTGCGTTTATCTAAATGATCGAGTAAGTCTTGGTATTCTGCCTGTGAACGATTAGGCAAGATATACTTAAGGGTCTTATGCGTTTTTTTATCAATTAACTGATAAGATAATTGAATAATTTCTTCATCTAATAATGAACGAATTTGACTAGCTGTCAACCTTTCTTCCAACCATTGGCGCGTGACACCAAGCTGATTTAACTTTGCAGGTGAACAATCGAGCACTTCAGCTAATTTTTCAGACTGTTTAACTGTAACAACCGTTTGATACTTGACTCGTAAAATACTTGGCAACATGGCTTGTAGGACTGAAATCCTAAAAGCATAAAGTTGGTCGGCAAGCACTTGAGAAAGTTCAACTAGTTCCTGACTCAAAAAAGATTCGTAATCAATCAAGCGTCTAATCGCCTTTAATTCCCCTTGATAGTCACTATTATCTTTTAAATGAACAACAAAAGCCATTAGGTTACGATATCCAAAAGGAACTTCCACTCGCATACCAACCTTTATTAAAGCTTGCATTTCAGCACTTACTTTGTAATCAAAGCTATGATTGACTTGTGCAGTAGGTATATCAATGATAACTTCAGCGATCATTCGCTCACCTCCTATTAAAAAGCTACTATGAAATCATTAAAAATGATCTGCATAGTAGCCTTCTTATTCGCCCTCTTATTTTTTAATGGATAATACGCCTGCAACAACTTCTTCTAAAGCCTTGCCTACAGGTTTATCTGATTGATAATCTTGTAATTGCATAATTTTATAATCTTCCATTTCTTTAGCACGTTTACTTGCCAAAGT
Organism: Facklamia sp. P12945; assembly: GCF_050409485.1. NCBI lineage: Bacteria > Bacillati > Bacillota > Bacilli > Lactobacillales > Aerococcaceae > Facklamia > Facklamia sp. P12945. Next base: position 54,372 of record NZ_JBNUPJ010000001.1, on the reverse strand, counting down.
TATTAAAGAATACTTAGATGGTTCTTTTTTCAATAATTCGTCAATTGATGGATATAGCATCATGATTGCTTAGCCTCCTCTTCAAAATATGCATTAATATCTGCCTGGATCGAATGCATGACTCTTTCAACCCTTAGATGTTCACTTTTAATTATAGCATTAATTTCATCGACCGCCTCAGAAATTTCATCATTAACTACCACGTAATCATAGTGACGCATTAATTCAATTTCCTCTTTAGCTTTATTCATACGGCGAGCGATTACTTCTTGGGAATCCGTTCCACGATCGGTTAGACGGGACTCCAACTCATTCAGACTTGGAGGCGCTAAGAAAATGAAAATTCCCTCAGGAATCTTCTCTCTCACCTTACGGGCACCTTGAACTTCAATTTCAAGAAATACATCGCGTCCTTGCGCTAAATTTTCTTCAATAGATGCTAGCGGCGTCCCGTAGTAATTTCCAACATATTCCGCGTACTCTAACAAGGCTTCTTGGGAAATTAAGTCCTCAAATGATTCTCTACTCATAAAGAAGTAGTCTACCCCTTCTAATTCACCTGGTCGACGCTCTCGAGTAGTTGCTGAAACAGAATAAACATAGTCACAATTTGAATCTTCAAAAATCGCGCTGCGAACTGTTCCTTTTCCGACACCCGAAGGGCCTGATAAAACGATTAATAATCCCCTTTGTTTTAACATGACTTCCCTCCATTACTTCATGTTCTATATAGTACCACAATTCACTCTCTACATAAAGATAAGCTGAAAAATAAATAAAATACAGCCATTATGAAATGCGAAAATTTGTTCGTAAAAAGGTTGACAAAAAGAACCTTTGTTCGTATAATATAATTACAAACAAACGTTCGATATTAAAGGAGAGGTTTTTATGGAATTACCCATCAAAAGACAAACTAACTGGCTTGGCCGTGTAAGCCAATCCCTTTTTCAACCTTTCTTTCAACCCACTCCACTTATCAAAGAATCTATTGAAATGATGCCCCTTGCACAAGTTGAAAGAATCCTTCATCAAGCTTATATCAAGCAAGTTCCTTTAAACATACTCATTGAATATTATTTACCCGATCAAACAATGGATATGACCGAAATGGAAGCATATGTACTGGCTCCAATTGGTTCACAAAACAGCGTTAGCCTGCAAGTAGGAGCCAATCACTTCCTTTTAAATTTGAATCAAATTATTAATGTGACTGCCATCACAGAAACTTTAATTGCTTAAGTCCATTAATCGATTAAAGATTTGATTAAAACAGCATCCTCCCCGCTGTTTTTTAAAAGCCCTCATCATTAAGATGGGGGCTTTAATTAATTTTGTTAATCATTTAATAAACTAGAAGTTTCTTTGCGTGAAAGATATTTACTGCGTTTGGGAATAATTGTTTGTGGCATAAATCGCGCAAGCAGCACTAGGACACTTGCTGATAGCAGCCAGGATAATAAAAGACCTAGCCAATGGTTAAGATTATTGAACTCAAATAAGACTTCTTCACCCAAGGCAAATGGCACAATCAATTGGCGAATAGCAATAAATAATATTAAAGCTAAAAGACTGCCTGTGAAGATATTCAAATAAGTAGAAGAGTAACGTTTATTGTTCAAGGTCTTTTGTGTATATTTCGCAAATAAACCGGTTACTCCTACTGCTAAGATGGGAGCAATCCATTGAACGATTAAGACTAACCCATCATCTAATCCCCCGTTAAGCACTCCTTGGATAATTCCTACCAAAAGTCCGCTAATAATAGCTGATGGGGCGCCATGGCGCAATGCCAACCACATTAAAGGAATTAAGGCAATAATTAGCTCAAGCCCAAAAAAATTAATGGCTACTTCATCAGACACAAAAAACAAGATTAGGGATAGGACAAGAGCAATCACCATGTCCCAAAATTGTCTAATACTGCGTTTATTCATAATTATTTATCACCTTTTTTTACTTGATAATTTGAAGCTTCCATAATAATCGGTAGGATAACCGGACGACGTTTAGTCTCCTTATATAGATACTTACCAATTTTTTCACGCAGATCGCCCTTAAGATTATTCCAATCAAAATCATCTGAAACAATGTGTTTTTCTAAAACATCTAGCGTAATATCTGAACAAGCTTCAATTAAATCAATGGAAGTTTTCATAAAGACGAAACCACGCGAGGTAATTTGTGGGCCAACTAGAATTTTCTTCAAACGACGTGAAATAGTCGCGACTACAACGAAAATTCCGTCTTCACTTAAAATACGACGGTCTCTTAAAACCACATTCCCAATATCGCCTACGCCACTTCCATCGACTAAGACATCCCCTGCTGTCACCTGACCTGCTTGGATAACTTTTCCGTTTTCAAAGCTTAATACATCTCCAATAGATGGGATAATAATTTGATCTTCAGACATTCCCACTTGCAAGGCTAGATCACCGTGGGCTCTTAACATACGGTATTCCCCACTGACTGGAAGTAAAAAGTCCGGTTGAATAAAGTTTAACATTAATTTTAAATCATTGGGTGTAGCATGACCCGATGTCTTAAAGTGGTCTGTCACACTCATAACCCGAGCACCGGCTCTATAAATCATATCTTTGGTACGAGTCACACTCTTTTCCATTGAAACAGATGGAGTGGTTGCAATATAAACCGTATCATCTTCCTTTATGGTGACTGTTTTATGCTTACCTTGAGCCATGGCTTGGATAGTTTGAATCGGTTCGCCCACATCGCCAGTAGCCAGAATAACAATTTGATCCTCTTGATATTTATCGATATTTTTAAAATTACCAAAGACATCACGACTTGGAATAGAAATTTTATCTAACTTTAAAGCGACATCGACAATTTCGTAAAGGTCTTTGGTTGGGAAGAAAATGGTTCGTCTTGAATGGTGAGCTGCTTCTAAGACTTGCTGAATACGCATAATGTTCGAGCCAATCGTCCCTACTATCACTCTTCCTCGCGCATTGCGGAAAACTTCTGTTATTTCTTCTGTAATAACACGATCATTCACATTTTCCACTGGTGATTCTGCCTCAGCAGAGTCACTCAATAAGGCAAGAACCTTTTTCTTACCTAAGTCTGTCAACCGACCAAAATCAGTGCGGTAAGCTTGAGAAGCTGAAGGGTCAAAGCGGAAATCGCCTGTGAAGACAATCGCCCCATCTTTAGTATCTATCACGATTCCGACTGAATCTGGAATGGTGTGAGTGGTAGGGAAGAATGAAACATTGACATCACCAAATTCAATTTCAGTTTCTGAATCAATCACATGGAAATTTTCAAGGCGGTCATCGTGTCCTTGTCTACGAGCAGAAATAGAAGCCAATTCAATCGTTAACTGGGTTCCAAAAACCGGGGCATCAATCTTATCTAATAAATAAGGTAAGGCACCTACTGCATCGGCATGCCCATGTGACAAGAAAATCCCCACTACACGCTCAGCATTTTCTTCTAAATAGGTGAAGTCTGGAATCACCATATCAATTCCTAATAAATCATCTTGTGGATACAATAGCCCACAATCTAGCACAAATATAGCTTGATCGACTTCGACCAAATACATATTCTTGCCTTCTTCGCGAACACCACCTAAGGGAATAACTTTAATCTCACTCATAATACACCTCTATTATTATTTTTTCATATTTTATTAAACGCTTAGCAGCTTGATCTCCGTTAAGGGGTCAAATTCTGGCTTATCTCAGTTATTATAACATAGACCACCTTAAATTAAAATTTGAGCCTCTTTCCACCTCAACGACTACTGATTAAAGACTAATGAATTAGAATAAGCCCCCTTCATTTATAGGAGGGGGCTAAGACTTATTAAATTTATCGTTAATAATTATTCTGGCTTTTGCATTAACACTTTACGTGATAAATCAATCCGACCTTTTTCATCGATACTGGTTACTTTGACTGTTACAGTATCCCCAATATCAAAGACATCTTCGACCTTTTCAATGCGACGATGATCAATTTGAGAGATGTGAAGCAAACCTGATTTACCAGGTAGGACTTCCACAAAGCAACCATACTTCTCAATTCTAATAACTTTACCTTCGTATATTTTATTGACTTCCACATCTTCAACTAAGCTAAGCACAATTTCTTTTGCCTTTTTAATCATAGCTAAATCTGAAGAAGCAATGCTAACTTGTCCTTCTTGAGAAATATCCATCTTAACGCCAGTTTGGTCAATAATGGAGTTAATGGTGTCACCACCCTTACCAATAACCACCTTAATTTTTTCAGGATCAATTTGCACCATTTCAATCTTCGGTGCATAAGGACTTAATTCTGGTCGTGGTTGAGCTAATTCACGAGTGATATTATCTAGGATTTCGAGACGGGCTTTTTTAGCTTGGGCTAAAGCTTCTTCTAAAATGGCCTTAGTAATTCCTTTTATCTTAATATCCATTTGTAAGGCCGTAATGCCTTCGGCAGTCCCCGCCACTTTAAAGTCCATATCGCCTAAGTGGTCTTCTAAGCCTTGGATATCGGTTAGGACAGTGTAGTTATCGCCGTCCATCACTAAGCCCATAGCAATTCCTGCCACCGGTGCTTTAATCGGAACACCGGCATCCATTAATGCCAGCGTACCGGCACAAATGGATGCTTGTGAAGAAGAACCGTTGGATTCTAATACTTCAGCCACTAAACGAATAACGTATGGGAATTCTTCTTCTGAAGGAATCACTTGGGTTAAAGCTTTCTCACCTAGCGCACCGTGACCAATTTCACGACGACCTGGTGAACCCACTCGTCCGGTTTCTCCTACTGAGAAGTTAGGGAAGTTATAATGATGCATGAAGCGTTTGCCTTCTTCTAATCCAAGACCATCAATAATTTGATGTTCAGATAAAGGAGCCAAGGTAGCTACTGATAAAGCTTGCGTTTGTCCACGGGTGAAGAGTCCTGAACCATGGGTACGTGGTAAAATGCCAGCCAAAGATTCCAAAGGACGAATTTCATCTATTTGACGACCATCTGGACGAATACGGTCATGGGTAATCAACCGACGAACGACTTCTTTTTCTAAGTCCTGCATAGCCGAAGAAACATCTTTCAGTTTCTCTTCTAAATCTTCTGCTTCGGCATACTTTTCACTAAAGAAAACTTCAGCTTCTTCACTCAATTGATTAACCGCTTCATCGCGGGCTTGTTTTTCCTGTGTTTTAACAGCTGTAACCATTTTTTCATTGTATAAGCTCTTGACTTGCTCAGTGATTTCTTGATCGATTTGAACTAATTCAAATTCAAATTTTTCTTTTCCAACTGCTTGGACAATCTCTTTTTGAAAGGCCACTAATTCTTGAATATTAGCGTGTCCAAACAATAAGGCTTCCAGCATATCCTCTTCTGATGCTTCCTTAGCAGAAGATTCTACCATGTTGATCGCGGTCGCAGTCCCTGCTACGGTTAAATCAATCTCAGAAACTTCTTTTTGGTCGGGTGTAGGGTTGATAACAAATTCACCATCGACACGTCCCACATCCACTCCGGCAATCGGTCCATCAAATGGTATATCTGAAATAGCCAATGCTAGCGAAGAACCAAACATAGCTGCCATCTCTGGTGAGCAATCTTGTTGAACTGAAAGGACTGTATTAGTAATTTGAATTTCATTCCGCACGCCTTCAGGAAACATTGGGCGGATTGGACGGTCAATTAAGCGGGCAGTCAGGGTCGCGTTATCAGAAGGTCTACCCTCACGTTTTAAGAAACCACCTGGCACCTTACCAACCGCATACATTTTTTCAATGTAGTGAACCGTTAAGGGGAAGAAATTCATCGGTGAAGGGGATTTGGAAGCGACAGCAGCAGTCAAAACGACTGTATCGCCATAACGTACTAAAACTGCTCCATTGGCTTGTTTTGCCATTTGTCCTACTTCAACAATTAAGGGACGGCCTCCCCAATTTGTTTCAAATACTTGTTTAGTTGTCATAACATAACTCCTTTTAAATTTTTAATCATTCGGAGTAGCACTAAACAAAAATCAACCGTTTAAAGTTTAAACGACTCATTTTTGTATAGTGTGAAACTCCGAACAAATCTACTAGTAATATAACAAAAAGGATGGCTAATTGCCATCCTTTAGTCGCAGGATTAACGACGTAATCCTAATCTTTTAATTAAATCACGGTAACGAGTAACGTCCTTGTTACGTAGGTAAGCAAGAAGGTTACGACGGTGACCAATTTTCTTCATTAATCCACGATAAGAGTGAAAATCTTTCTTATGTGTTTTAATATGGTCGTTTAAATTGTTGATGTCTTCTGTTAAGACAGCAACTTGAACCTCAACAGAACCGGTATCACCTTCGTGACGTGCGTATTCTTTCATGATTTCAGTTTTACGTTCTTGTGCTAATGCCATATTATTCACCTCTTTCTATTTTATTTCCACTAGCTAAGTAAAGCGTTGGTGATGCGCTAAACCGAGCGAGGGCATTGTTCTGAATTTTCATACAGAACAATGATTAATTATAGTTTAAAGCAGTCTCATAATCAAGGGGTTTTCTTAATTAATTGGAAATAGGGCTGAAATTCGTCTGGAGCTTGATCTTCTGCTAATAAGTGAACAGCCAATTCTGATTGAGCGCTTTGTTTAGTGGTCCCTTGGAAGTAGTACCTAAAATCTAGATGATAATGAGCCCCTTCGCCTTTTTGTGGGTTAGCGGGGATGGCAAATAGATTAAGGTCTACTAATTCGGACTGAGTAAGGGAGGTGAATTTTAAACCCGTTTCTTCGTATAGCTCACGCAAGGCTGTTGTTTGAGGGGTCTCCCCTATTTCCACGTGTCCTGCGGGTAATAAAGTTTTATGTAAATAAGGATGATGAATAAAAACTAAAGACTGATCTTGAAAAACCAAGGCTGAAGCTGATAAGTGCAATGGACTTTTGCGGTCCAAGAGATTGCTTGCAGGATATTGATCCATTATTTCTTGGAGCCTTAAAAACTTCTTCTGATTAAAGAAGGGTGAGACTTTAATCAATTCTTGCGCATTATTCAAAAGCTCTGCTGCATTAATTTGTTGCAAACAAATCCCTCACTTTTTTTATCAGATGGAAAGAGCCCACAACAATAATAGGATCGTCTTGGTCTTCCATCAGTTGTTTTAAGCCTGCACGACTATCCGGATAAGAAATCACTGAGCTTCCTTTTTGTTCAAAAAGTTTTGCTAGCTCTTTGGTATCCATCGCTCGATCTGGAAAATCGGGCTGGGTCACATAAAAATCAGCAGTTAATTTTAATAATTCATCTAGAATAGCCGGTACATCTTTGTCTTTGAGAAAACCACACAAAATGCTCAACTTTTGACCAGCATATAATGATTGGATGCTAGAGATTAATTCTTGAATGGCATCTAAATTATGAGCAGCATCTAGGATAATGTCGGGAGTGCTTTGCACTTTTTCAAAACGTCCTACCATTCTTAAGTCTTTAAAAGCTTTTGTCATGTCAGTCTCTATAGGAGAAGGTTGTTCACTTTCCAACCATACTTGATACCATTTAAAGACGGTCTTTAAATTTTCATTTTGGAAAGTCCCTAATAAGGGCAAGTAGAGTTCAAAACTTTTTTGATTTAGTTCCACTTGAAAATAATGTGGACGCTTGTAAACAATCTTTTGGTCAGAGCTATCATGGAAAGAACTTTTTTGCTCCGAGCTTATTTGTTTAAGACGCTCAACCACTCCGTTCTTTTGGTTCGGCGCCACAATGACTTGTTGATTTGAACGGATAATACCAGCTTTAGTCTCTACGATAGCTTGCAAAGAATCCCCCAGTAAATTTAAATGATCCATACCAATTTTAGTAAAGATGGCATATTCAGAGTGGCTAATTGCATTGGTCGCATCAAGGCCCCCACCTACACCACATTCTAAAACTAGATAATCACAGGCTAAATGGGCATAATAAAGGATCCCAATCAAAAAGGTGGTCTCAAATTGTGACAAATCTTTTTGTGGGTCTAAGCCTAACACAATCGCCGCTCGGTGAACTTCCGCCATGATACAGCTGAAATCTGACTGACTAATCATTTGGTCATTGACTTTAATACTTTCACATTCTGAATATAAATGAGGACTGGTAAATAGTCCTGTGCGATATCCATGAGCAAGTAATAAATGAGAAATCATATTAGCAGTTGACCCCTTACCATTAGTTCCCGCAATATGGATGATTTTAACGGTTTGGTCCGGTTGGCCCAATTGTTTCAACATGGCTTTTAAAACACTTAGACGGTCTCCTTCACCATAAAGAATAGTTGGTAAATCATCGGTCAAACTGTTAATCATAAGGCGTTCACCTTAGGTAAAGACTGCAGAAATTCATTCCGCAACTGAACATCTTCATTAAAGGCGCCTAAATAATAATTGGTACGGGTAATGGAGTTGACTTTTTGGACCCCGCGCATTTCCACACACATATGACGGGCATCAACCACCACAGCTACTCCCTTAGCATGGGTAATCTCCATCAAAACCTCAGCGACTTCACGCGTAATATTTTCTTGCACATTTAACTTTCTTGCAGCATAGTTTACCAATCTTGGTATTTTTGACAGGCCAATAATTTGTCCATCTTGTGGAAGATAGCCTACATGAACATTCCCAAAGAAGGGTAACATATGATGTTCACACATAGAATAAAAAGGGATATTATTGACTGCCACCATTTGTTGATTAGGACTGGCATCGGTTGGGAACATTTTTCCTTCCGTAAATTCTTCTAAGCGAGTAGAAGCTGTAATTTCCTTTAGCGACTTGGCAACACGTTTAGGTGTTTCAATGAGCCCCTCACGATCTGGGTCTTCTCCGATTTCGATTAAAAGCTCACGAACTAATTCTTCTATACGATTCAAATTAATTTCTTTCATTTTCTACCACTCTTTCTATTCTTTGGTCTTGTGTCTTTTCTAAATGTTCAATGGCTTGATTAATTTGACAATAAGCATAAAAATTGGTGTCAATAATTTCTTTTAAAGGAATTAACACAAACAAACGGTTCATTATTTCGGGATGCGGTAAAGTTAGCTGAGGGTCTTCACTTTCTAGATGGCCAAAATATAAGATATCCATATCTAAAGTTCTAGGTCCCCAAACGATCAATCGCTTTCTTAGTAACTTGGCTTCTATTTCATGAAGGTAGTCCAATAAGTCATAAGGATCTAAGTCTGTTTCAATGGCGAGAGCTTGATTAATGAAGTCATCTTGCACGACTCCTCCTACTGGAGAAGTCTGATAATAGGCCGAGGCTTTTAAGACTTCAATTTGTGGATGAGTCGCTAACAGCTCTTGCCCCTTTCGCAGATTAGCCATCCGATCTCCTAAGTTAGATCCGACACTCAGATAAACAGTTGCCATCCTCTATCCCTCCAATTCAATTTCGGCAGAATCTAAAATACCATCGATGGGTAATTGTAATTTGCGAACATTGACTTTGACCTGACTAATTAGTTGTGGATTGGATTGTTTTATTAAATCTAAAAGGTCAAAAGCAACTGTTTCAATCAAGTCGACCCGTGTTTTTTTTATATATTCAGCAACTAGATCATAAAAATGCGCATAAGAGGCTGTTTCATTTAAATCATCTCGCGTGAGACTGGCCTTCATGGTCACCGTCAGATCAACAGCGATATTTTGACCTAATTTCTTCTCTTCAGGAAAATAGCCAATATGCGAATAAAAACGCATGTTATTTAATTTTATCTTAAACATAACTCCTCCTATTTAAGTGGATAAGCAGCAAAATTTGTATCCTCTAAGCCATCAGATAAGCGCAAGTGGTTACCAATTAACGAAGCAATCCGGTGAGAGCTTCCCACATGAACCCTAAGCATTTCGATACCCATAAAAGCAGCGATAGCGGATAAGGCAGCAGAGCCTTCGTCTCTTTGTTTGAATCCTTCTTCGGTTTCAACATCTACATTAAAGCCAGCTTCTTGCAGGGTGTTTTGAATAAAGCGTTTACGAGAAACCCCTAAGAAGCAGGTAAAGCCTTTTTGGTGAATCCGATTGGCTTGATGGATTAATTGGTAGTTCTCACGTTTAGTTAAACCAAAGCCGATTCCTGGGTCAAGTGCGATGCGGTCTTTTTTGATACCCGCTTCAGCCGCATACTTTAAAGACTTATCAAAATACTTATCCATCAATTCAACAGCGTCCATTTTGGCAAAAGCGTCCAATTCTGCTTTGCTAAAGACGCCTTCTGCTCCAAACTGCGGAAAGACCTTGGCGGAAGGATGGTCTGGACGGACAATTACTGGATTAGCCATCACAATGACACCAGCTTGAGTTGGTGCAATCACTGAGGCCATGCGCGGGTCACCTAAAAGTCCAGTAATATCGTTGATAATATCGGCTCCGGCTGCAAGCGCTGCTTGAGCAACCTCAGCTTTCCAAGTATCAACTGAGATTATTACATCAGATTGCGCTCTTAGGGCCTTGATAACTGGGACGACACGTTGGATTTCTTCTTCTACGGCCACATAAGTCGACCCCGGACGGGTAGATTCTCCTCCGATATCAATCATTTGACAACCTTGCTTAATCAATTCCATCGCTCGCTTACAGGCCACTTCTAGACCAAACCATTTTCCTCCATCTGAAAAAGAATCTGGGGTCACATTGACGATTCCACAGAGAATGGTCGGGTCGCCATGCTTAATCTCACGATGGTTAAAGCGAAAGACTGGCTGTTTTTTTGGATTTACTTGCATGTTTTACTCTCCCCACTTAGATAGTTTGACTCAAAAAAAGAGCACTCTTCAAAAGAGTGCCCTCCACAAGATGAAAACAGCGGAGGCGATTATCTATCGCGTGAGAATCACTTCGTCTTCTAGCGACATCCCATCTAGAAGCACTTTACGTAAATAACCTACTCTGTTTTTGAATTCCCTTATATTGTAAGAGAATACATTAAAAATTACAATGTTAGATTTTTATTACTTATTTTATCTTGAAATGCGCTTTCAACTCCATCATTAAATCACGCGTCTCGGCTGCTTTTTCAAAATTCATTTCTTTAGCATAAGCTTTCATCAACATGGTTAAACGCTCCAGCTCTTCCTCTCTTTGCATCCGAGATAGTTGTTTGAAATCTAGTAAGACATTTTCTTGACGATCTTCTGCTTCCACATCGTGAGTGATACGAATTAAGTCGCGAATATCTTTTTTGATAGTCGTCGGTGTGATACCATGCTCTTTATTATAAGCTGTTTGAATTTGGCGTCGTCTTTCTGTCTCATCAATCGCTTTTTGCATAGAATTAGTGATGCGGTCTGCATACATAATTACGCGACCGTTTTGGTTTCGAGCGGCTCGACCAATTGTTTGTACCAAGGCACGTTCTGACCTTAAAAAGCCTTCCTTGTCCGCATCTAAAATCGTCACCAGTGATACCTCAGGGACATCTAGTCCCTCTCTTAATAAGTTAATCCCGATTAAGACGTCAAAAACACCTAATCTGAGATCACGGATGATTTCCGTTCGCTCCAAAGTCACAATATCTGAATGCAGATATTTGACCTTAATATCCAATTCCCTTAGATAATCGGTTAAGTCTTCAGACATTTTTTTGGTTAAAGTCGTTACAAAGACACGTTCATTTCTTTCCACTCTTAAACTAATTTCGGAAACTAAATCATCAATTTGTCCCTTAATCGGTCGAACCTCTATAACAGGATCCAAAAGACCTGTTGGACGAATAATTTGTTCGACATATTCATGGTTGGTATGTTCTAATTCATAAGGGCCTGGTGTGGCTGAGATATAAATAATCTGATTAATATGGTCTTCAAACTCATTGAGTTTAAGTGGACGATTATCCACAGCTGAAGGTAGACGAAAGCCGTATTCAACCAACTGCTCCTTACGCGCCCGGTCACCATTATACATCCCACGAATCTGCGGCATGGTAATGTGGGATTCGTCAGCAACGATTAGAAAATCATCAGGAAAGAAATCTAATAGCGTATAAGGTGGCTCTCCTGGTGCACGCCCATCCAGATGGCGCGAATAGTTTTCAATGCCTGAACAATAGCCCATTTCCAATAACATTTCAATATCATAGTTAGTTCTTTGCTCTAGTCGCTGAGCTTCTAATAGTTTATTCTCAGAGCGTAAGACTTCTAATCTTTCCTCTAATTCTTGACGAATACTTTCAACTGCTCTTTGCGTTTGTTTTTGATTAGCTACGAAGTGGGTAGCCGGATAAATGGGATAGTGTTCGACATCCTTTTTGATTTCACCTGTTAAAACATCTACTTCACGGATACGGTCGATTTCATCACCGAAAAACTCAATCCGAATGACTTCTTTATCTCTTGAAGCTAAAAAGATTTCTAGGACATCGCCACGGGCTCTAAAGGTTCCACGTTGAAAATCAATATCATTGCGAACAAATTGCATGTCGACTAAACGAGCCATCACTTGGTCACGGGCAATTTCTTGACCTTGACGTAAAGAAAGTACATGCTCACGATACATGTCCGGATCAACCAAACCATAAATACACGACACTGAGGCGACTACTATCACATCGTCTCTTTCTAATAAAGAAGAAGAAGCTGAATGACGCAACTTATCAATTTCGTCATTGACACTGGATTCCTTTTCGATATAGGTATCAGAAGATGGCACATAGGCTTCTGGCTGATAATAATCATAGTAGGAGACAAAATATTCGACCGCATTATCAGGGAAAAATTCTAATAATTCGGAATATAATTGACCGGCTAGTGTTTTATTATGAGCTAGGACCAATGTTGGTTTATTGACTTCTTCAATTACCTTAGCCACTGTATATGTTTTACCCGTACCAGTAGCCCCAAGTAAAATCTGCTCTTTTTTTCCTGCTCTTAAACCAGCCGCTAACTCTTTAATTGCCTGGGGTTGGTCACCAGCTGGTTCATAAGGTGATACCACCCTAAATTTATTACTCTTCAAAAACTCGCCTCCATTTATGCTTTTGCTCTTAATAAATTACACAACTTTTGCTTGTCTCACAAGTTCAATGCTTATTAAATAATCTGACTTATTTTTATTGCAAGTTGACATTGTCTTCTGTATAATATTTCTTGTTGACTAAGTTTTCAGACTTAGACTAGATTTATTGAAAAGAGGTGACCATTCATGGCCAATACAGCATCAGCAAAAAAACGTACACGTCAAACTGAAAAAGTTTCTAGCCGTAAACGCACTCAAGTTTCTGCTTTAAGAACTGCAATGAAAAAAGTTCGCGTAGCAGTTGAAACGGGCGAAGGTGATGTTCAAGCATTATACCAAGCCGCAGTTAAAGCTATTGACTCTGCCGCAACTAAAGGCTTAATTCATCACAACAAAGCAGCACGTGATAAATCTCGTTTAGCTAAATTAATTGCATCTGCTAAATAATAATTGAGCTTCCATTGGGAGCTTTTTTGTTTTACTGATTAATCAGACCAAGCATCCTCGTTAATCCTTGCTTGATTAGGGGCCTAACAACAAGCCGATAAATCTTGTTACAGACCCTAATCGAAAGGTTTTAAGAAGGATGCTTTTTATGTTGAACTTCATTTTATAGATACTGATTAAGTAGTTCTTGTCGACTGTGCTTGCTTAAATAAGACACTGGAACATCTAATTGTGTTAAGGCTCCTGATTTTCCTTCACTAGCTAAACGGTAAACCGCTCTGGCATAAGCCAGCAGTAAATGGGCTTGATTAAATCGAGGGTGATTAAAACTTAAGCTCAAATCATAAGTAGTAAGCTCTTGATTGTCTGAAAGGGTCCGAATCAGCCGACCCGCTTTGGCTTCCTTTGAAAGCTTGGTCATCTGATCACTCGAAACAAAATTTATATTCCTTTCAACTTGAGAAAGATAATTAGGTAAGGCCTGTACTTGATCATGAATCCTGTCAGGATTCACTCCCTCTTCCAAAACTAGGTAAGCCACTCTTTCTTGATAGTCAGAAAAACGCAAATCAGCACCTTCCCCTTTTAAAATGGCTTGTATACTTTGAGGAGAGGCTTTGATATATACACTTGCTTGGGCTACTCCTTCTATGCCAGCCAGTGTTTCACTCATTTTTTGACTCCATTCATTTTCGATAAAACGATAATTAGTTGCTTGAGGCATCACAGCTTCTGCCAATAATTGATTGATTGTATAAATACCAGGATTCCACCCTACACCTATCACGGCTAATTTATGGTGAACCTGACTGATAGAATCGATCGATTTTAATAAAAGAGCTGGCTTAGCATAAAAATTATATGTATCCACTAAATTAAAATGAGCCGCATATTCCGTTAGATTATCAGGATTATCCTCAGTAGTACCCCTACAGACTAGCAAGACATCAATAGACTCTTTAAAGTTAAGTGCTTGTTCCATGGGATGAATAGGCAAAGACTGCAAGGCTTGTGGGAAGTCCTGCTTACTTTGCCGGCTAAAGATATGCTGGATAATTAAGTCTTGGTGTTGATCCATAACTTCCATAATAGCTTGACCCACTTGATCGAAACCTGCGATGGCTAAGCGAATTTTTTGCATAGGATCCTCCTTTAATTAAAGTTGCATGATTTTGGTCAGGATCAGATAGAAAGACGTATCCTTATTGCCCAAACCGGTTTTCATTTGGTAATCGGCTTGAATGAGTTGTAAATAAAGCTGACTAAGTTCTCCTATTTGCATGGGTCGACTGGCTTGAAGGGCTAATTTCACTCGATAAGGATGGACAGAGAGTGTTTGAGCCATTTCATCTTGCTTTATTCCTTGCATTTGTAAGAGTTTAACTTGTAAAAATAAGCGAAACTGCGAAACGATTAAGGCATGTAGTTGAATGGGATCGTGCTTCATTAATATTAAGTCTTGATAAATTTGAATCGAGCGATCAAGCTTGCGGGCTAGTATAGCATTGGTCAATTCAAAGACATCTGAAGCTAGGCTGCGTGTGACTAAAGAATTTACCACTTCCAGGGTAACCTTTTGACCACTTTGAGCAAATTGTTTCAACTTCTCCAATTCAGCCACTGCTTGACTCAATTGATAATCTACACGTTGTAACAAAGCCTTTTGGGCTTCTGTAGTCATCTCAAAATCAGCACTTTGAATATAACTTTGAATAAAGGACTGAACAGCCGCTTCTCCTAGAGGAGAAATATTAATATAAGTCGTCTCTTTCAGGAATGCCTTGGTTAATTTTCGCCTTTTATCCACTTGATCATGAGGGACGATAAAAAGAATACAAGTAGCGGGATTAGGATCCTTCAAATAATCCAACAAGCGCTTTGTTTGACCATCAGTCATTTTTTGTTGAGCTTGGCTGTTTAGAAAATCTACTTGGTCCACTATAATGAGGCGTTGGTCGACAAAAAACGAATAACTTTCTGCTTCATCTAAAACAGTGTCAATGGATACTTCATTAGCGTCAAAGCTAGAAAGGTCTAGTTCGCCGGCCAAATTTTCAATTTTTTGAGCCAGAGCTTGTCGAAAATTTTGTTGAAGATAGACTTCACTGCCTTGAAGACAGTAAACATTATCAATCTTACCCTGAACCAAAGCCTGTTTTGCCTTTTGAAAGTCCATAATGCCCCTCCTCATCCTCTCTCATTAGTGTACCAAATATTTTATGCTTTGTATGCTATAAAGCCTTTTAACTTGCAGGCACTTTCTTGTATAATAGGAATATCATTATAGTCGCAGAAAGGAATTTATTATGCAACCAATCATCGCAATTACTGGTAGTATTACACCCATTCAAAACGACCCTCGATATGCAGCCTTCGATGCTACTTACACCCCTCACTTTTTTGTAGAAGCTATTATTGAAGCGGGAGGGATTCCACTCGTTCTACCCATCAATAACCAATATCCAATTGAAGCCATTATTGACCGTATAGACGGTCTGATCCTAACTGGTGGACAAGATGTGGATCCACGTTTTTATCAAGAAGAACCTCATTTAAAATTAGGATCTTTAAATATCGACCGTGACCACCATGAATTAAAATTAATTAAACATTTTATGCAAGCTGGCAAGCCAATCCTTGGTATCTGTCGTGGTATGCAATTAATTAATGTTCTTCAAGGTGGGAACCTCTATCAAGACCTCAGCTTGTATCCAGAATGGGCTATTCAACACGTGCAAAAATCAGAATTAAACCGTATGACCCACCGGGTTAAAATTGATCCCAATTCACGTTTAAGTAATTGGATGGGAACTGGTGATTACGTCAACAGTCTTCACCATCAAGCCATTAAAGAGCTGGGTAAAGACTTAAAAGCCATTGCCTGGTCAGGTGACCATCTGGTTGAAGCCATTGAATCCACTGATCCAAATGTGGATATTTTAGCTGTCCAATGGCACCCTGAACTCACTTACAAACATCAAGAAAGCAGTCGAGCTATCTTTAAAGATTTGGTAGAACGGGCTAAAAATAAGCAGTAATTTTTAATTAATCAAACAAAAACGAATCCTGCATAGGATTCGTTTTTGTTTTAGTATTGCTTACGATCACCGTACATATAAGGGTCAGCTTCTGAGAACATATAGGATCGGTGATGGTAACGCATAGAGAGTATCAGACCCACTCCGACCATATTGGACAGTATGGCCGACCCCCCTTGAGAGATAAAGGGTAATGGTACTCCCGTAATTGGCAGTAAACCGATAGTCATGCCCACATTCTCTAGAACGTGGAAAAGAATCATGGTAATAACTCCTGCAGAAATATAAGTATAATACTCATTTTGAGTCTCAAAACAAGTTTGAACCATTTGATAAATCAAAACAAAATAAATCACCAGAATAATCGCCGCACCAAAAAAACCAAAATTTTCACCAATAGTCGTAAAAATAAAGTCTGATTCACGAACCGGAACTGGCACTTCGGAAATGCCAAAGCCCTTACCATAGAGTTGACCAGATCCAATCGCTAAGATCGATTGAACCAGTTGGTAAGATTCACCTCTGGTGTCTGAGAAGGGTTCTAACCAAGTAGTGATCCGGCCTAACTGATAAGGTTGGAAGCCGATTTTCAGTAAGGCATCTGGGAATAAGACGGCCAGTAAGATTAATCCCCCACCAACAATGAAAACAACTGAAAAAGCTGGAAATAAAATTTTCCATGAAACACCGGATAAAAGAATCAATCCAGCGATAATAGACAGCATGACCAAGTTAGTTCCCAAGTCATTTTGCATTTGCACTAATATTAATACAGGTGCGGAAGCCAATAAGAGTTTACCAATCAAGATAAAGTCGCTTTGAATCGTTCGATTAGTATTTTGATTATTGTGTTCGGTTACCAATCGTGACAGATAAACTATCAAGGCTGGTTTCATCAACTCTGAAGGTTGAAAAGATAAAGAACCTAATTTGAACCAAGATTTAGCTCCCGTCATGATTGCTGTTTGGCGATCATGGAAAAAAAGGACGAGCACCAGTAAAAACAGACCAATACCGTAAAAGTAAATGGATAATTTCCAATACTGTTCACTATCAAACTGCATAACGATAATAACGACCAGAGAACCTAAGGCGTACCACAAGGCTTGTTGTAAGGTCGGCCCGATTCCTTGGTTGGAAATCATTGCGGTAGTTGCATATACAACGGCTAAGCCCACTAAACATAACAACAAAACAGTTAAAACAATGCCATAATCAATTCGATTTTCTTGATAACTAGCAATTCTTCTATTTATTTGCATTAATATTTCTTCCTCCTTAAGGATAAGACTTAATCGATGGATTTGATAGATCGAATCATTTCATTAAAGTCTCTTATTAACTGCTTTAAAATCTAAAGTTAGAACATTTATAAAAGCGCCGATAAAAAATATGAGACAATTTAGATAAATCCAAAACATGATGACTAAAATTGCACCCAAGGCAGTGTTACTATTAAGTGATTGATTAAATTGAATAATGGTCCCAAATAATTTACCTAAAAGAGTAAACGTTAATACAGAGAATAAGGATCCGGGAATAGCTTTAGTATATTTTAATTGATGATGCGGTAAATAGGTATAAACAATCACTAGAAAAATAAAGAGGAAAAATAAAGACCCCCAACTTCCCCCTCTTAACCAAGTAAACAAAAAGCTCAAATCACTTCTTAAATACTGGTCAATCCAAGTCAGTAAATACTCACCGAAAGTAAAAATAAAAGTTGAAACTAAAATAACTAAGACGCTGACTAAGGTAAAAAGATAGGCAAATAAGCGTTGAATCAAAAAGTGTCTCTTACTCTTTACCCTATATATTTGATTGAGCACTCTTTGCAAGGCATTAAACACATTGGAAGCAGGCCATAAAGCTAAGACTAAACCAATTGGCACCCAGCTAGTAGAAGCTGTTTGATAATACTGTTGAATCATTGGGATTAAGGACTTAGCCACTTGTCCAGGCAAAGAAGTTCTCAAAAAGACAATGACTTCTTCATAAGAATAAGGTAAGAGCACAATCAAGTTGGAAAAGGCTAAGAGAATAGGAACAACGGCTAAGAGAATAAAGTAAGAAACTTCCGCCGCGTATGAGCCAAAAGAAAGCCCATCAAGCTGCTTTTTTATTTTGACAACTAAGCTTTTGATTTGGTCTTTAGACTTGGTATTTAACAACCCCATTTAGGCTACTCTCCCTTCTTATAACTTCTATAGATTACCATAATCATTGAGTAATTGCACTTGAATGTCTAAGCAAAATCGATAAATTCAATCGGATTGCTTAGACAATAATTGGCAATAAGGTTATAATTAAAGAGAATAAAGAACGGAGGGAATTTATGTCTAACGGTGTTACTTTTTACTTTATGCGGCACGGTGAAACGATATTTAATCACAATGGTCAAGTGCAAGGTTGGTCCGATGCCCCCCTAACTGCTAAAGGAATTGAGCAAGCAAGAGCTTCTGGTCGTGGCATTGCAGATATCCATTTTGATGCGGTTTATTCCAGCGATTTACACAGAACGCAAGAAACTCTCCGCTATGTTCTGGATGAAAACCATCACAAAGACCACTACGAAATCCAATTAATGAAGGAATTACGGGAAGTCTTCTTTGGTTCATTTGAAGGTCAACCTGCTTCCAATCTGTATGATGCAGTGGATGAGCATTTATTGGCCGGTGGTATTGACGTAAAAAAAATGGATAAACCAATTGAAATGCCTAAATTTCTAAAGCTAGTAAAACATTTAGACCCTGAACATTGGGCTGAAAATTATGTTGAATTTTGGGATCGGATTGAATCAGGACTTTTAATTCTATTAAATAAGCATGCGGGAACTAATCAAAAAATATTGATTATGAGCCATGGCATGGCCATTAGCAATCTAATTCACGGTTTAGTAGCAGATTTCGAGAGTGGACAACCCCTATCTAATTGTTCCCTATCCATTGTTGAATATCGTGACGGACAATTTCGTTTAAACGCCTTTAATCAAACTGAGCATTTTATCTACGATAAATAAGTCAGCCATTTTATAAATTAATCCTAAGCAATAAAAACACCGGGGCATTTACCCGGTGTTTTTTGCTTGAGAATTTAGAAACTAGGAAACCTTAGCCTGCATCCGATACATTTCGGCATACTGTCCATTTAAAGCCATCAATTCATGATGGTTGCCTTTTTCTTTGATTTCGCCATTATCCATCAAAATAATTTGATCGGCATGCTGAATAGTCGATAGGCGGTGCGCAATGATAAAAGTTGTCCGACCTTTTTGTAGAACTTTCATGGCTGCTTGAATGATCGTTTCAGTCTCAGTGTCAATATGTGAAGTTGCTTCGTCTAAAATTAAAATCTTAGGATCGGCAGCCAGGGTACGCGCAAAGGAAATTAACTGCCGTTCCCCTGAAGAAAGGGATTGACCTTTTTCAACCACTACTTCATCGATCCCCTTTTCTAATTTAGCCATCATTTCTTTGGCCCCAACTTGTTCGATAGCCTGCATGATCTTTTCTTGGCTGATCTCCGGATCATTCATAGAGATATTACTAGCAATGGTTCCTGAGAAAAGGTAGGGCTCTTGTAGGACGATGCCCATATCGGCTCGAACACTCTCACGCGAAAAGTCTTGAATATCCTGGCCGTCAATCAAAATCGTTCCATCTTGTGGATCATAGAAACGGAAAATTAAATTAATTATCGAAGATTTTCCTGAACCGGTATGACCGACTAAACCAATTGTCTGACCAGGTTCAACTTCAAAATTAATATTTTTTAAGACTTTTTGATCGCCTTTATAGGCAAAGTTCACATTTTGAAAGCTAACACGCCCCTCACCCATTTCAAAGACTGCTGCTTGATCTTTTTCACTGGGGTGATCCATCAAGGAAAAGACCCTAGAGCCTGAAACTAAAGATTGTTGCAACATAGTCATTAAACGCACAATTTGTGTAATCGGATCAAAAAGGCGCGATACATAATTAATTAACACATATAATTTACCGACAGAAATACCTAAGATGCCCTCTAAGTATTGAGTTCCTAAATAGGTCACTACCAATAAAATACCCATATTTTTTAATAAATCAGCCAAGGACCAAGAGAGTCTAGAATCAATCTTTTGGGATTGGAGTCTTGATTGATACCATTCTTCATTGGTTGCTTCAAATTCATCATTGAGCATTTCTTCTTGTCCAAAGGCTTGAACAATTGTTACCCCTTGAATAATCTCAGCCGTTTTGCTGTTTAATTCAGAGATACTTTCACGCCATTTAGTATTGACTGGCGCAATTTTACGCATATAAATAACTTGCCAAACGATAAAAAGTGGGATGAATAAAAGAAAGGCTAAACCAATTTTTAAATTGACGTAGAGTAAGGCGGCATAAATACCAATGACCGTCATTAAGTTAATCAACATACGGTTACAAAAGTTTTGATAAAAGGACTGACGCAAAACTTCCGTGTCATTGACAATTCGAGCCGCAATTTTTCCAGCCGGTTTATCATCAAAGTATGAAACCGGTAGGGTTTGCATATGCTGATGGGCTTGATCCCTCACCTTTTTACTCAACTGATTGGCCACAAAAGCCATTAAAATATATGCAGAGTAAGAAAGGACTGCCGAAGAAACCAAAATCAAGACATAGCGAATGAAGAAGCTAATTACCTTGCCTTGTTCAATGATTTGATTATTACTGACTTGATTGGCTGCATAATCAATTAAATCTTTAGCTAATAAAGGAGCATAAACAGAAAGGCCGACCGAAGCAATTAGGAAGAAAACACCTAATAAAAATTTCCATTTAGCATACTTCAAATAGGATAATAAACGTTTAAAAGTTTCCATTTTCGCCCTCCTCCATTAGTTGATTACGATACTGTTGGTAATACCAACCTTTAGTTTTTAATAGTTCTTCAGGTTTTCCTCTTTCAATGATGCGCCCATCTTCTAAGACTAAAACTAAGTCTGCATGCGAAACAGCTGAAAGACGATGGGTAATGATAATATTGGTTTTATCTTGACGTGCTGCTTGAATATTTTTAATGATAGCCGTTTCGGTTTTAGCATCTACTGCAGACAAGGAGTCATCCATAATTAAAAGCTCCGGCTTACGAATTAAAGCACGGGCAATCGCAATTCTTTGTTTTTGTCCACCTGAAATGGCTACCCCTTTTTCACCGATTAAGGTTTCTAAGCCCTTATTCATATGGGCCATATCCTTAGTAAAATCAGCTGCTTCAATGGCCTCGTTCAGCTCCGCTTCTGTCGCATCAGACTTTCCAAAAAGAATATTGTCTTTGACTGAGCGAGAGAAAAGCACATGGTCTTGAGGAACATAACCAATCAAACTAGCTAATTGTTCAAAATGATAATCAGCAATCGGATGGCCGTTAATCTTTAAGGATTCAGGATCTTCAACAGGATACTGGCGTAAGAGTTGTCGCACTAAGGTCGACTTACCTGAACCGGTTTTGCCAACAATTCCTAAAGTTTGACCCGCCTTTAAAGAAAAATTGATGGCTTGAATAACTGGCTCTTGATCATCAGGATAGGCAAACTGAAAATCTTTGAAATCAATTTGTTCAATCTGACTAATCGATCGGTCGCCTTCTTTGCCAAAGAGATCATCAGCCTCTTCGATTTCTTGAATCTTACGGTGTGAAACTTGACCCTGTTGATAGATCGCAATCAAATCAGACATCCCCCAAATCACTTCATTAAACATACCGAGATAAATTTGGAAGGTAATCAATTGACCAATTGATAATTGGCCTTGGTTGACGTAGTATGCCCCTAAGGCCAGACCAATCCCTGTGGAAAGGCCAGAAAAGATACGAGCAGAAGGTCCAAAAAAACCAAATAAGAAGTTCATCACATTGGTTTGTTTGACAACATCTTTGGTTCTTTCTTGAAAACGCACCTGCTCTAAGTCTTTCTTTCCATAGGCTCGGATTACGCGTACCCCATCAACTGTTTCAAGCACTTCGTTAGACAATTTAGCTACCGCATCGCGGCTGGCTTCATAGCGTTTATCGGCTTCTTGTCCTAGGAAATGAATGATCACCCCAAAAAGAATTAAAGGAATAATTGATATTAAGGTCAATTTCCAGGAAATAGTAATAAACATGACTAAAAGAATTGAAACCAGCCAAGATCCATCTGAAATGATAATTAGAAAACCATAAGCTAATGTTTCCCCCAAACGATCTATATCTGAAGTCATCCGCGTCATTAAATCACCCGAGCGGTAATTTTCATAAAAAGGTAATTTTAAATAAGTGAGTCGGCGAAATAATTTTTGACGGACTTGCTTGGTGAAAAGTGATGAACGACCAAAAAGAATCACCAACCAAGAAGCCTCTACGATATAATTTGATACAGCCGCTACTGAGAAAACGGCTAAATAAAAAATTAAAGTCTTTGAATCTAAAGATTTTTTGACAATGGCATCAATGAATAATTGAATAATATAATTGGGAACGATAGCTAATAAGCCTGATAAAATGGCTAGTAGGCCGCCAATGAAATAAGCCATTTTATGTTCCTTAATAAATTGATATAATGCTGCTAACATCTCTCTCCTTCTTCCTAGATCCTTTCATAATAAGTAAGCATAAAAGACACCTATTTAAGGTGCTCCTTAAATAGGTGTCTTTTTGCATAATGACAGACTCCTAGATCAATTAGCTAGTGAGTCTTCCTATTTATTATGAAAGGAGTTTTTGTGATAATTAAATGAAAGACAAATAAGTTCATAGTGTTCATTGTTTTAACTCCTTTCTAAATTTAATGAATCTATTGTATACCTTTTCATATAATCTGTAAACACTGATTTCATTTTATTTGCAATTAATTGTCAATAGCGTATCGTATAATTAGAGTTACTATTTAATTAGGAGGTTTATTTATGAAAATTGTTGTTCTAGAAAACTTAAAAGTCCCCCAAGAACGGATTGAAGAACTGGCAAAACCTTTAATAGAAGCAGGCCATGAATTTAAATATTATCCTGAAAAAACGACAGACCCAGACGAAATGATTAAACGCTGTCAGGGAGCAGATATAATAACTTTGGCAAACAATCCTTTTCCCGAAGAAGTCTTAGATCAATTAGACATGGTGAAATATATTAATGTGGCTTTTACTGGCGTCGACCATATTCCTTTAATCAAAGCCAAAGATCGCGACATTTTAGTTTCGAATGCCGCTGGCTATGCCAATACAGCCGTCGCTGAATTAGTCCTAGGGATGACGCTTAATTTATTCCGTCAACTCAAGGCTAGCGACCAAGAAGTAAGAATGACCGAAGACTTTCCTGGTATTCGGCAAGGCTCTGAAATTAAAGGCAAGACGGTAGGAATTATTGGAACTGGAAAAATTGGTAAAGAAACGGCTAAATTATTCAAGGCCTTTGGCGCTAACTTAATGGGATTCAATCGCAGTCGTGATCAGGAATTAATCAATATGGGAATGGATTACTCCTCCTTAGAAGAATTACTAGCTAAGAGTGATATCATCACTATCCACCTTCCACTTAACCGCGAAACCCAGCAATTCTTTGGAAAAGATCAATTACAAGCTATGAAAAAATCAGCCGTTTTGATTAATTGCGCTCGCGGTCCAATCATTGATAGTGATGCCCTAGCCCAAGCCTTAAAGGATGGAGAGATTGCTGGAGCCGGAATTGATGTCTTTGATAGCGAGGCACCTCTTCGTGAAGACCACCCGCTGCTAACCGCACCAAACATCCTACTGTCTCCTCATGTTGGTTACTTTACCCATGAAGCGATGGATTTAAGAGCTCAAATCGCTTTTGAAAACATCTATCGTTATCTTGAAAATCAACCACAAAACTTAGTTTAATACTCCTTATAAAAAAGCACCCTAAAAAAATAGGATGCTTTTTCTCTTTCAATTTGAACCAGTTAAATAGCTTAGTATAATTCATAGATTACATCGAATAAGTCTTTATCTTTTTCAATTTTCGCCTTATTACCAATAACTGCTAGAGTGTAATCTTGAAGTGCGTTTTCTAATCCATCTGCTAAGTCATTTAGTTGCTCATTCGTTACAGCAATCATCTCTTCTTTTAACTGACTAATCATTCGATAATCTAAGCCAGTTAAATGCAAGGTGAAGGCTTCTACTCCTTTTTCGTGTGCTGATTTAGGACGTTCTAATGGTGAAAGACTGCCAATGATATTCTTAAGTAGCTCGCTTTCTGAAAGCTCTAATTGGCGCACATAAGCAGGAATCGCTAAATAACTTTCTACTGATTGGCGGATATTAGGATCACGATAGGACATCATATATAAAGAACCTAACCGATCATGACCATAACCAGAACCGTAGGCTCCACCTTGTACACGAATGGTATTCCAAAGATAGCCTAAATTCAATTCATTGCTCAGGACCTTAGAAGCACCTGAATACTGTAGGTGGTCACTAGCATCAGCCGCAAGACCAACATAGTTGACATCTTGAGCGGTGACAAAGGCTTCATTTTGTTTCTTGCCACTTGGATAAGTTTGCAAAGGTCCTAAATCTTTTGATGGAAGCTGATTAAACGCTTTAAGCACCTTATTTTTAACCAAACTTGCTCGCTCTTGATTACCGGTATATAAAATGTTTAGACGGTTAAAGTTAAGAATTTTTTGATAGCTAGTCTTTAATTGGTCTAATAATCGATCGCCTTTTCCTTCTTTGAGTAAGTCACGGCATTCTTTTAAATAATTAAAGAAATCAATGCCTGAAGTCATTTGTTCTAATTTAAGAGCTGGCTTATACTGGCTCAGTGCGCGTTTAAGGGCTAAAACATGAGCCCCAAAGTTTATACGGTTTTCAAAACCGGCAATTAATTCTTGGATGATGCGTAAGATTTCTTGCTGATCTTCAATCAAGGTCGAAGTCATAATTTCTTGCATTAAGTCGATCAAATGATCGGATGAAGCTTCCAGTGCTTTTCCATTTAAGGCAAAATAGGTTTGAATACTACCGTCTAATTTGGGAACGATATCTACTGAGGCTAAGATGCCACCGGTGTGGGTATCCATTTGCTGTTGTAATTGATCAGAAGAATAGTTTTTTGTAGCAAGGCCTGACATCAACTTGGCTAATAATGAAAGGCGTGAGTATTCTTCGACTTCAAGATCACGAATATCCCAATAAAGCGATAAGTAATCAATGCCTGAGGTGAATTGGTCTGCATGATAAAACTTACCTTGACTCTTTTCAAGCGGATTAATTGTCAAAGGTAATTCTTCTGTTTCTGTTGTTAAGTCTTCCTTAGTTAACATAGGGATTTTAGCTAAATCTTCTGATTTATCGACCGATACTTGACGTTCAATTAAGGCTTGAGTGGAAGCTACCAAATCTTCTACCTCTTGTTGAGAGAGTTGAGACTTGTATGCTTGTAGTTCTTGATCTTGCTTGGCTTCTTTTTGATCACTTAGTCCTGGACTTGCCTCAAGCGTGATTGCCACACGGTGGTTATTGTTTAACAATTTTTCTTCAATTAATTTTTCAAAGTAGCCCTCTTTGGCAAGCTTTCGCAATTCTGTTAACCTCTCAGAGAAGGAAAGAATGTCAAAAGGTGAAAAGTCGTACAACCAGGTTTGGTAAGCCGATAAGGTATAAAAAAGGCCGCGAGGACGTGATTCTGAAATGACTCTTTCTTTCAAACGGAAGCTAATTTTATTAATGGAAGCTTGAATAATTGCTGGATCAATTCCTTCATCAACCAATTTAGCTAAGGTTTCTTTAACAACCTTTTTAAAGTCCTCCATCTTATTAGCAGACGAGTACTTAGCTAGAATCATAAAAACTTCAGTATAACCAGGTAAATCATGCCCTCCACTGATGTCGCCACCTATTTCCGCATCAAGGAGTGCTTTCTTCAAAGGAGACTGGTTATTACCGAATAAAATTTCTTCCAAAATTTCAAAGGCCATGGCTTCTAGTAATCTGTCAGCAGTCGAAACATGCCAAGCTAAACATAGATAGTCTTTGTCAGCTGGGTCATCTCCTTCAGTGATCGAATAGTGTTTATTTATTTCTTTTTGGCTTGGCTCTTGGATATTAAATTTTAAATCTACAGCTGGTGTTTTGCCTTTTCCTGAAAAGTATTCTTCTAACCTCTCAAAAGCATGGTTGATATCTAAGTCACCATAAAGAACGGTTAATGAATTGCTTGGATGGTAATATTCTTGATGGTAGTCCACAAATTCTTTTTGGGTTAAATCTGTAATAGCTGATGGTAGACCACCTGATTCATATTGATAAATAGAGTCTGGATATAAGGATTGACTCATGGCATGATACATTTGATCATCCGGTGAAGCCATCGCCCCTTTCATTTCATTATAGACGACCCCTTTATAAATCAGCTCATCCTCAGCCTTTTCTAAATGATAATGCCAACCCTCTTGCGCTAAAATTTGAGGATTTTGACGTAAATTCGGTTCGAAAACGGCATCTAAATAAACGCTCATCAAGTTGCTAAAGTCTTGGTCATTCGTTGAAGCGACAGGATAAATGGTTTTATCGGCAAAAGTCATAGCGTTTACAAAGGTATTCATCGATCCTTTGATAATCTCTACGAAAGGTTCTTTAGACGGATATTTTTTAGACCCATTGAGAACTGAATGTTCGATAATATGCGTAATTCCATTGTCACTATATGGCGGTGTTTTAAAGCCAATGGTGAAAGATTTATTCTTATCTTCATTTTCGAGATATAGAACTTGAGCCCCCGTTTCTTCATGGACATATAAATGTCCCACCGAGTGAATATCTGGAATGTTTTGACTTTCTATTTTGTTAAATGTCATTATATGACCTCCTAATTAATTGTTTACTTTCTCATTATGGCATAATTGTAAGCCCTTTAAAAGAATTTAGAAGTATTTAGAAGCGATAATTTCTGCTATAATATTATAAAAGGAGTGATTGAATGAAAAATATTTTAACAACAACTTTAGTGGTTCTTGTTTTAAGTTACATAATCCCTGGGATTGTTGTCACTAGTTTATTGTCTGTCATTATTTTTTCTATTTTATTGGGATTAGTAAGTGGAACTCTAGGACGTTTATTAAAGTTTGCAGGCTGTGCCATTAATTTACTGACCTTTGGTTTCTTCAACCTTGCTATTAATGCTTTTATGATTCAATTAGTAGACAGTATGTTGGATGGTATTCAAGTTGAAAACTTCTGGTACGCAGCTTTACTGTCAATCGTTATTAGCCTCTTCTCTACTTTCAATCAGAACGAAGATATAAAACACAATAGAATCTAGTTCCATTTTAAAAACAAAAAGACAAGGTTTGCCATGGCAGACCTTGTCTTTTTTGAAGCATGTATCTTTTCGATTAGTTACCGCGATTAGCCATAATCACTTCGACTTCATCTGGGTTCAAGCCGACCATGGCTTCACCCAAATCTTCTGACACTTCAGCGATGACTTTAGGATCTTGATAATTTTCAACAGCTCGAACAATTGCTTTGGCTCTTTTTTCAGGGTTACCTGATTTGAAAATACCAGACCCAACAAAGACCCCTTGAGCACCTAATTGCATCATTAAAGCTGCATCGGCAGGAGTCGCTACCCCACCAGCAGAAAAGTTAACTACTGGTAATTCACCCGTTTCATGCACTTTTTTAAGTAAATCATAAGGTACCTTTAAGTCACGGGCTTCGACATATAGTTCATCTTCATCCATGGCTTGAATACGTTTAATGCCCGCTTGGATCGACCGCATATGGGTCACAGCTTGAACCACATCTCCTGTTCCCGCTTCTCCTTTGGTCCGAATCATGGAAGCTCCTTCTTGAATACGACGGAGAGCTTCGCCAATATTTCTAGCTCCACATACAAAAGGTATTTGGAAATTTGTCTTATTTATATGATGGTCATTATCAGCTGGTGATAAAACTTCAGATTCATCAATAAAATCAACGTCAATAGCTTGTAAGATTTGCGCTTCGACAAAATGACCAATACGCACTTTAGCCATAACCGGGATAGAAACAGCTTCTTGAATCGACTTGATTAAGGCTGGATCGGACATCCGGCTAACGCCACCTGCTTGACGAATATCTGCTGGAATACGTTCTAGAGCCATAACAGCCACTGCACCCGCCGCTTCAGCAATTTTAGCTTGCTCTGGATTCATAACATCCATAATCACGCCACCGACAAAAGTTTTTGGATCAATAATTTCTTTAGACATAAAATCATTCCCTTCTATAGCTATATGATAAAAGATTTTGGTACTATATAAAGTACCAAAACAAAAGAATGTGAGGGTACCAGATTGTTATACTTACAATTATATAATGAAATCAAACAAAGAATCCTACAAGGTCAATTAAATCCCGGTGAAAAGCTAGCTAGTAAAAGACAAATGGCTAAAGACCGTGGGGTCAGCCTTAATACTATAACAGCTAGTTTGGATCAGTTAGCTGCAGAAGGCTATATTGAAGCTATTCAGCGAAAGGGATATTTCGTTCTCAGCCAAAAGTTAAGTTTAAAAGAACCCAATCAATGGCAGCTAAGTGAAATAGAAGCAGAAAGTCAGCCAGCTATTGATTGGCGTTACAAGGGAGTGGATCCTGAATTTCCAGTAGCCACTTGGAAAAAAATTACTATGGAGTGTCTCAATCAAGATGCAAGATATTTGACTGAAAAAGGCTCTAAACTCGGTGAACATCATTTACGTGAAACGATCGCTACCTACTTATGGAATGCCAAAGGAATTAAGGCTTCTCCTAGTCACATTATTATTGGCTCCTCAACTGAAAACTTACTTTTACTCTTAGTTAAATTGATTGGTAAGGCTAAAATCGGTGTTGAAGATCCTGGTTTTCATCGTTGGGGTGATTTTTTAAAAGCCAATCAAATTGAACAGATACCGATTGAATTAGATCAAGAAGGTGCAAATCCTAGTCCCACTGATAAAAAAGAAATGGACTTACTCTATGTTACCCCCTCTTACCAGTTTCCGACGGGCTCGATTATGACAATCGGACGCAAACAAGAATTATTAGAGTGGGCCAATCAAGACGATAAATGGATAATTGAAGATGAATACAATGGTGAATTTCGCTATCAAGGTAAGCCTATTCCCCCTTTAAAGGCGATCGACTCACATGACCATGTTATCTACTTACAGTCTTTTTCATCATTAATTAGTCCCGCTTTAAGAATATCTTTTATACTTTTACCAGACTCGCTCTTACAAAAATTTAAAGAATACCCTTATTATTTTTCTTGTCCCGTTCCACGATTGACCCAAAATGTCTTAGCACAATTCATGGCTGGTGGACATTTTACGCGTCATGTTAACCGCATGCGACGAAAATATGCTAAGAAAAGACAATTATTAGAAGAATGGGCTAAAAACTTCGATAATCTCAAAATTGTTGGTACAAACGCGGGGCTCCACCTATTATTGGAAATTCACGCTACTACTCTTAGTGAAAGTAAAATTGTTGAGATAGCAAAAAAAAGCAGCATGGCTCTATCCCCTTTAGCAGACTATGAATTAAATAAAAAAAGAAGACCCGCTAGTTTAGTAGTTGGATATGCTAGAGCTGATTTTAATGAATTAGAAGCCGGAATGAAGCTTTTGGAGGAAATATTAAATCTTAAAAAGAGAGAGCTTTCAGATCATAATGATTGACATTGGAAAGGATTGCTTTAAAATAGTTCTCATGGTAACTAATATGAAAGGAGACTTCCATGCTCTATCATTTAAAACATACAATCCACCAGGCCGAACAACTTAAAATGCGTTATGCAAATGATTATGATATACAACATTTAGACGGTCCACAAGG
Organism: Facklamia sp. P12945; assembly: GCF_050409485.1. Lineage (NCBI taxonomy): Bacteria > Bacillati > Bacillota > Bacilli > Lactobacillales > Aerococcaceae > Facklamia > Facklamia sp. P12945. Next base: position 24,083 of record NZ_JBNUPJ010000001.1, on the reverse strand, counting down.
ACACACTATTATGTACCTATACTGCCATCAAGACTCAGACGTTTTTCAAAAGGATATTGAAGACCACTTAAACATTTCTAAATCTGTGGCCAGCCATTTAATTCAACGGATGAAACGTAATGGTTTTATTGAAACTTTTCCCTATGCGGAAGATAAACGTCATAAAGTCATACAATTAACAAAATTAGGTCTTGAAAAATCGAGTAAAATTGAAGCGTTTATTATCATGATCAAACAAACCCTTCTGAATGGAATCTCACAAGAAGAAATTAATTGCTTGCATAAAATTTTTCTACGAATAGACCAAAATATTATAAGGGCCAATAAATTATTGGATCAAAAGGAGGATACTCATGCTTAAAATATTTAAAAGACTAACCGCTAAACAAGTAGCCACGATGATAACTGCTATTATCTTAATCATTGCTAGCGTTTGGATTGAATTGCAAGTACCTGGCTATATGTCAGAAATTACACAAAGACTGCAAAATCCGGGAGTAGCTGTTTCAGATCTCTATCATCCAGGATCTAAGATGGTTGGTCTATCGATTATTGGTCTCGTCTTATCGCTGATAGTTGTCTTCCTATCAGCACGAGTGGCAGCTAGTTTTGCCTCGGGATTGAGACGTGACGTTTTTGATTCTGTTATGGATTACTCAACAAAAGAATTGCAAGATTTCTCCATTCCTAGCTTATTAACGCGAACAACCAATGACATCGTTCAAATTCAAGTCTTCTTGGCTATGGGCCTACAAATTATTGTTAGAGGACCGATGATGGCTATTTTAGCTGTTGGTAAAATTTCTACAAAAAATGTGGAATGGATGTGGGTAACCTTTACTGCTGTTGGCTTAATGTTAACAACCATTATTATCCTCTTATCCATCGTTTTACCTAGACAAAAGCTAGTCCAAAGCTTAACCGACCGCTTGAACCGTATCATGCGAGAAACCCTATCCGGTATGCGCGTAATTCGTGCTTATAATGCGGAAGACTATCAAACCGAAAAATTCTCAGACGCTAACCAAGAACTAACCGGTTTAAACTTAGTCATTTACCGAACAATGAGTTTTATGAACCCTCTAATGATGCTTGTTTCTAACGGTTTGACTTTAGGAGTTTATTGGGTAGGCGCCTATTTGATTGCAGCTGCTGCCTTTCAAGAAAAAATCGTTCTTTTTTCAGATATGATTGTCTTTTCATCTTATGCCATGCAAGTAGTGATTGGTTTTATGATGATGACTATGATCTTCATTATAACGCCTCGTACCATGGTTTCTGCTAAAAGAGTCGGTGAAGTACTAGATACTAAATCGAGTCTCATCTATCCAGAAAAGGCCCCACAAGAAAAAGATAAAGGGTCGCTGGTATTCCAAGATGTTAGCTTTACTTATCCAGGTGCTTCTAAGCCTGTACTTAAGGATATATCCTTTGAAGCAAAAGCTGGTCAAACCCTCGCTTTTATCGGGTCAACTGGATCTGGTAAATCCACCTTGATCAACTTGATTCCACGTTTATTCGATACCACTGAAGGAGAAATTTTGATTAATGGCAATTCGATCAAAGACTATCCTCGTGAACGCCTAAACGAAATTATTGGCTATGTCCCCCAAAGGTCTGTCTTATTTTCAGGAAGCATTGAATCTAATATTGCTTTTGGCGATTCCAGCCAAAGCCCACTCAGTGAAGCCGAAATATGGGAGGCCATCGATATCGCCCAAGCAAAAGATTTCGTCACTGAAAAAGAAGAACAATTACAAAGTTATGTGGCTCAAGACGGTACCAACTTCTCAGGTGGGCAAAAGCAACGTTTAGCCATCGCCCGAGCTATCGGTCGAAAACCGCAAATTCTTATCTTTGATGATTCCTTCTCAGCCCTTGACTATCAAACCGATCGTAAATTGCGCCACATTCTAGCTGAAAAAACCAAAGAAATGACTAAAGTCATTGTCGGTCAAAGAATTTCAACCATCATGGATGCTGATTTGATTATGGTCATAGAAAAGGGACGAATTGTTGGTAAAGGAACCCACCAAGAATTATTAACATCCAACAAAATCTATCAAGAAATCGCTTATTCACAATTAAACAAGGAGGAACTTGACAATGGAAAATAAAGATAAAACTGTTACTTTAAGAACCTATAGCAAGGGCTTCCGTCTAATTTTTGCATTGGCTCTTCTTTTCTCAATAGCTGGTTCTTATATTTCAGTAATCGGACCGGATCGAATTCGCCAAATTACCGACTTAATTGCTCAAGGCATGATGAATGAAATGAATTTAGAAAAGATCAGTCAACAAGCCACTTATTTAGCTATGTTATTTGCTTTGGGGGCTGTTGCCAACTACGGTGCTTCCTTTATCATGGCAACTATCTCACAACGTTTAACGCAAAATTTGCGTGAAGGGATTGGTCACAAGGTCAACCGCATGCCTCTTAATTATTTTGACCAACATTCGCAAGGCGATACCCTGTCACGAGTGACCAATGACTTAGACACTTTAGGGCAAACACTCAACCAAAGTATGTCTACCCTTGTTTCTGCTACCACTATGTTAATCGGAACACTTATTATGATGTTTCGCACAGATGTTACTTTGACCTTTGTTTCTATCGCAACCGTTGTAGTTGGTTTTGGAATCACTATTTTTCTAATGATAAAATCCAGGAGCTTTTTTAAGCAACAACAAAACCACTTAGCCGACATTAACGGCCATATAGAAGAAATGTATACTGGCCATGCTATTGTACGTTCATATAATGCCATCGAATTCGCCAAGGAAACCTTTCGGACGATTAATGAAGATTTAGAAAGTAGCATTTGGAAAGCCCAATTTCTCTCAGGTATTGCCATGCCTTTAATGATTTTTATTGGTAACTTTGGTTATGTATTGGTGTGTATCTTCGGTGCAGCCTTAGTAATCGAAGGTCAGATAACGATTGGAGTCATTGTCGCCTTTATGATGTATATTCGGATGTTCTCTCGGCCGATTCAACAGTTGGCTCAATCCAGCCAAGCTTTAGCTCAGGCTCGCGCTGCTATGGCTCGTGTGTTTGATTTTCTTAATGAAGCAGAATTAGAAGATGAAAACCATAAGACGCGTCAATTAGAAGACGTTAAGGGTTTAATTGAATTCGACCATGTTCATTTTGGCTACGATCCTGAAGAAATGATTATTCACGACTTCTCTGCCTATGCCAAGCCAGGCAAAAAGATTGCCATTGTTGGGCCAACCGGTGCGGGGAAAACCACAATTGTGAACTTATTAATGCGCTTTTATGAAATTGATAGGGGTGAGATTCGTCTAGACGGTAAAAATATCCAAAAAATGAAACGTAGTGAAATTCATGATTACTTCTCTATGGTTTTACAAGATACTTGGCTATTTGAAGGAAGCATTCGTGAAAACTTACTCTTTAATAAAAAAGATGTGGGAGAAGCTGAAATGATTGCGGCTTGTCAAGCTGTCGGCATTGACCATTTTATTAATACCCTCCCCCATACTTATGACACTATCTTAGATGAAAAAGTTACCCTATCAGTTGGGCAAAAACAATTACTAACCATTGCCCGTGCGCTCATTAAGGACGCGCCATTATTAATTCTAGATGAGGCAACATCTTCAGTAGATACACGAACAGAAGTGCTTATCCAAGAAGCCATGGATAAATTAACTGAGGGTCGAACTTCCTTTATCATTGCCCACCGCTTATCAACTATTCGTAATGCTGATTTAATCTTAGTCCTAAAAGATGGTAATATCATCGAACAAGGTAACCATGACCAATTAATTCAAGCACAAGGATTCTACGCCGACCTCTATAATAGTCAGTTTGAAGCTGCCTAATCTAGGTTTACTCACACAAAAGCTCGCCCTAGCAGGCGAGCTTTTTAGCTATTGGCTCACTTGTCGTCTAAATTCAAAGTGATAGTATTGATAGTGACAATGATAGTTCAAGACAGCCCCTACAGCAGCTGATAAGCTGAAGTCGATAGAAAGCTAGATTCCAACTGCATGATGGTCAGGATGCTTTGAAGAAGGATCCAAAACCATCCTGCTCCACAATATTTTTATAATCTTTATTAAGAAATTCCCTCTTATTGTATCTTGTCTGTGTTTTAGCAAGACCCCAATCAAATTCGCTTTTTATTGATAGTTATTTTAAGTATTTAAAAAACTTCAATAATTGAAGGCATAAGTTACTTATCTTTTAAGTTTATCTACTCGTATGTCTCATCGGTATATCATACACAATTAAAATTGATCAGACCTGTTCGTCTGTAGCAGCTGGATTTACCAAGTTGAAGCGGTAATCGCCTTCCAACCCTTTGGCAATTTCATTATAAGCAGCTTTTAGTTCTTTCTTCATCTTCTGCCATGCTGGCAAAACTTCTAGATGGCCTGCCCCTAATAAATTAATTGAAGCTTTGAAATCTTCATCTGTAAGAGTAATAGTAAAAGTTTTATCTCCTTCCTCAAAATCAGCCCTTAGAAAACCTTCATAATTATCTCTTAAAACGAGTAAGGCCGTCTGCTCCTTCAGCAAATTACTTAGATGTTGTTCGCTCTCTGCGCTAGTGATTAGCGTGGTTTCCAACTTTTCTAGCGAAGAAAATGCCTGTGTTTTCTGATTAATAGTCCTATCTTGTATAGTTATCATGTTCGTAAATATAGACAAAGAGATGAAGAACAAATGCTTAAAAGGATAACTAGCCCTAAAAGCATTTCCAACAGCCGGCTTAATTTTTTGAAGTTTGAGTGTTTCTCATAGAAATAGCTCCTTTAATAAAACAATCAAAAAATTTGAAGCAGCGTAATTTTAGAAGAGAAGTGTAACATTTTTCTTCACGCTTTATTATCTGTTCAACAAAATCTTTCTATCGCACGTAAACTTGTGGAACATAAATTTTATATGCGAACAAGTCAGCTCCACCTGTAATTATACCGAATTACAATAAGCTTCAGCTAGCTCTTTATCATTAGGTTGAAGAAAGCCGGTTCGATAAGCATCTATCAAGTGAAGAGAGTTAATTATTTGATGATAGTCATTGCGTTTATCAATTATGCGTTTATATTCAGTATCAATTGGAAGTCCCTTATAATAAAAATCTGTTAGCTTATAATCATTGTTTTGTAACATATATGTATAGCCTAATTAATTAATAAAAAACCTAATCGTCAGTAAGTCTACTAACCATTAGGCTTATTAGAAAAAAGAGGCTCTATAATAAATAGGATGGAAGGAAGTGTTTTTTCTTCCATCCACCCTATTTGACATAGAGCCAAAAAAGATAAGTATCCTTAAATTAAAAACATACTTTCAGTAGTAGTCAAAAGACTATTCGCTTATATGTAAGAAATCCCATGCGAATTGCGCATGTAGGGCTGCACCAAACTTCAAATAGTCTTCATCAATATTGAATTTTTCATGGTGAGGGAAATAAATTGTATCTTTCTCTTCATTGCTATAACCCATCATTGCATAAGCTCCAGGTGCTTCTTGGAAATAATATGGCATGTCTTCTGATCCCATCATGATTGGGCCGTGAACGTTCTTTCCAGGTCCAAAAACTTTTTCAGCTGCTTTAGCAGCAATTTCAGTGATTCTTTCATCATTATACAAACTAATTGTACTTTCTTCAATTTCAACATTGATTGAAATATCATAGATTTTTTCTAAGCCAGCAGCCAAATCTTTAATCTTATTATGAATAATTTTTCTTGTCTCTTCATGTAAATAACGCATAGAGATATCTAGTTTAGTATATTTAGAAATAACGTTTGCTTTAGTTCCTCCGTTAAATTTACCTACCGTTAGCACAATCGGAGACTGTGAATTCACAAATTTAGTGATCATTGCATTGAGTTGAGTCACAAACTCTGCAGCAGGTAAAATCGTATCTTTTGCTTTATGAGGCATGGATCCATGTCCAGAAACCCCTTCAAAGCTCACGTAGATTGTATCGCACCCTGCCATCCGATAACCAGATGTTATGTCATATGTTCCTACTTCGATAGGCATACCATGCATTCCAAAGACCGCATCGACACCCTCCATTCCTCCATCAGCTACAACCCTTCTTGCTCCTGTAAAGGTTTCTTCCGCTTCTTGAAATAATAAGCGAACTTCTCCTGGTAATTCTTCTTTAATATCTGTCAACATTTTTGCAGCACCTAATAGCATCGACATATGACCGTCATGCCCACAAGCGTGCATTTTTCCATCTTCTTTAGAAGAGTATTCAGCTCCCGATTGTTCTAGAATAGGCAAGGCATCAATATCCGAACGCAATGCAACCGTCTTACCAGGCTTCCCACCTTTAATATGGGCAACCAAAGAAGTTATACCAACCTTTTCATAAGGTATCCCTAACTCCTCCAAACGCTTCATAAGGTACTTTTGAGTCTCAAACTCATGTTCACTTAATTCTGGATACTGATGTAAGTATCTTCTCGTTTCGATTATTTGAGTTTCTAATTCTTTGGCTTTCTCAATAAAGTTCATTATTTATCCTCCTTAAAATCTAACTAATTATTAAAATGTCAATTAAAATCTTTTATTCCTTATTGTTTGACTCTACATCATTTTTGGCCCTATACAAGGAATAAGCAATTCCTAATAAAGCGACTATACCTACATCAGCTGATGAAATTAATTTATATATACTTTCTGGTAAAAAATTTGGTGAGAATTTAATGAAAATCATAGTTGCTACAGCAATTAAGACTAAAACCATTAAATTATTTTTCTTAACCTTGGAACCTAACGTTATCATCATTGCTCCTAATACTCCTGGTAAGGCAAAATCAAAAGAAGCTAAGATGGTAGGTGGTAAGCTATTGATAATCGTTTGACCAGCTACCATGACAATGCCCAAGATGAAAAGATTTGTAAGTGTTGAAGAAATAATAGCAAATATCCCAGCTACTTCAGCCTGTTCAGATCCTGGTTTTAAATCAAGAGCGTCTTGTGTAGCAGCGATGACTGGCATACGCATATTCCCAATATTACCAGATAAAAATGACATATAAGTACCCGCTGGACCAAGAGTGGGGAAATAGGATATCGGCTCTACGAACCAAATAACTCCCACGAACCCAACAATCGAAATTAATCCAGAAATGATATCTGCAATGTCAGGATAATGACCTAATACAAAGGTTAAGTAGGAGGGAATCATTAAAGTTGAAATTAATGCAATTGCGATTGTTACCCTTCCCCAAAAATGTATGGACTTTTGAAAATTACTTGATAAATTTTTATTATTTTCCATTTTTCTCTCCTTAACTCAATATGCTTCCAACAATCATTGCAGCAATAACTGAAAAACCCATAGACCATTCCTTCAACCACTTTTTAGAACGATCTTTTTCAACGATTTTATTAATAGCAACAGTGGCTAAACCTCCGGCAATTAATGCCGCCATAGGAGCAATCGAAGAGTTTTCTTGTAAAATTCCCTTATTGATGACTTCTTTATAACCTAGGGTGAAAAAGATAATAAAAGGTGCAAAGACAGACATGTAAGCGATGGTTAAAGGGTTGGCTTTTTTCATTTTTTCTTGGATACCATCTATTCTTTTAGTAGCAAAGAAGACCACAACCAGCCAGCCTGCTCCTCCTAAAGTCATAACCCAAGCAGCAGCAGATAACATCTTAGGCATAAACTCTGCTGTACCAGCAGTTCCCCCACTACCTATCTGAGCTGAAATAATTTCAAAAGCAGCCGATCCGATAATTCCTATTCTTGCGAAGGTAATTGGTCCTCCAATCCGAGAAATTAAGGCGATGGCTACCGCAAAAACAGCAAAAGCTGGACCAATCGTTCCTATAATTCCAATTTTAAATGATTTCTTTACCTCTTCATTACTTAATAAATTAGTGTTTTTAACGTGATTCTTTGCAAGACGATAAAAAATAAAGGATTGAATGATTACAGTTGATACAATAATAATCGCTAAAATCCACATCACCAAACTATTGGCAATTTGCATTGTTTCATTCATGTGTATTCTCCGTTTCTAATAAAATTTTAACTTTAAAGCGCTTTATAAAGTAAATAAAGTATAACATTTACACTTTTATAAAACAACAATAAATTACATGAAACGAAGTCCGGATAGTTGTGCAGAATCAACAAAACTCTGATTGATAGCGTTTGTTTTTGATAGTTTGCTAAGGTGTTTTGAATCAAAATTGCTATTTTTTATTTCAACGCTCATAAAATATTTATTTGCCATCAGCATTGCTCAAAAAGCAGTGAGATGCCTACGTCAGCTGTACTTCTCCCATTTGAAGAAAGCTATTGGCCTTATTTAATGACAATCACTATTTTACCCTTAGCATGGTGGCTTTCACTGATTTTATGAGCCTCACTTAAGCCATGAGCCGTCAATGGGAATTCATGCCCGATATAAGGTTTAACTTGGCCCTTTTCAATTAACTCAGCTAATTTGGCTAAGTGGTTTCCATTCGATTTGGCCGCAAGAGCTTCAACCGTAATGTTTCTTGCTTTAGCTTTTTCCTGGTCGGCTTGACCCACGGTAGAAACAATTCGTCCGCCGTCCTTTAAGAGAGCCAAACTTTTAGCTAGTGTTTCGCCACCCAAGGTATCTAAGACTAAGTCTAAGTCTTTAGCCACCTCAGCAAAATCAGTGGTTTTATAATTAATGAAGCTATCAACGCCCAGCTTTTTAAGCATGTCTTCATTCTTACCACTGGCTGTTGAATAAACATAAGCACCAAAACTTTTAGCGATTTGAATAGCAAAGCTGCCTACACCACCCGAACCGGCATGAATCAGCACGTGGTCACCTTCTTTAACTCGACCAAACTCCACCATGGCTTGCCAAGCAGTTAGACCCACCATTGGAACAGCGGCCGCTTCTTTAAATGTTATATTTTTTGGCTTATGGGCAACTAAACTCTCCTTAACCGCCACATACTCAGTGTAGGTTCCACTTTTTAAAGAGGAATTGGCAAAGACTTCATCCCCCACTTTGAATTGAGTAACATCTTTACCTATCTCCACCACTACTCCGGCAGCATCCAGTCCCAAAATAATGGGAAAGTCAAAAGAAATTACTTCAGCCATCTCACCTCTTCGCACCTTGGTATCAAAGCGGTTGATGGATGTGGCATGCAATTCAATCAAAACTTGATTGTCTTTAAGCTGCGGTTTAGGTAGATTGGCTTCTACAAATTGATCGGTATCGCCGTATTGATTGATAACAATGGCTTTCATATCAAACACTCCTTCTATTTTCTAGTACTGGAAAAATTCCATCTCTCTTTAGTAATAGTTTAGCACAGGACTGTTTGAACCCCCTAAAGGGATGCTTACAGACCATAAAAATTGAGCATCTAGCGTTTAATCCAGTCCAGAATTTTGTGTAAAATAATGAAAACAATCTTAGAATTATATAAAACTTAATGTAAGATAAATAAATAGGGCTGAAGATAAAGTTGTCTTATCCTCAGCCCTATTTATTTAAATTTTAAACCACCAGACTTTTATTGTTTAAACCGTCGCATCAATCGTTCCAATTAAAGACTGCATTGATTTGAAGAATTAGGGTCTATTATATGCCTCAAAGGTCTGCACATTAATGATTTTATCATTTTCAGTAATCAATGTTGTGTGTTCATTTCTTATAATTTCAATGGCTTCTTCTTTCGAAATTTCTTGATTATGAATGGGAGTACCCATCCCTTCCCAATGGGTGAAACGAATAGGTTTAGTGGCTTGTTTGATTTGATTAATCACTTCTTCTTCTGAAACATTGGTCCCTAAATCTGTTGACGTATAATGAATCATTTGAACAACCTCCTTTTTAAGATAGTATATCACAGAGTGCAAACAAAACGTATAGTTAATGGTTTAAATTTTAATTATTTTGTGCCCTAACTGATCCTTGATATTGAATGACACTCTTTATTATTGACCGAACACTAACAATGGAGTTGGTTAACCTATTACTTATGATTTGAGTTGAAATCTTTATATTAGACAATACCTGCGTCCTATTAAGAAGACTCAAATTCTTGAACCCCCCCAACGGTCAAACATAGATTAAAAATCTGTTTTAAGATTATTTAACATTCAATTGCCCTAATAAGACGACCTTTATTTTTTAATAAGGTCTCCTTTTAGAATTTATGAAACAAATATGCAAGAAAAGGAAGAAAAGCGAGTAAATTAATTATTATTAAAATAATACTGATACGCTTATTAATTGTTCTCTTGTAAGGATCTTTTTCTTTATACCATTGATAAATCGCAACCATCATTAAAACTAAAAGAAATATTAAGAAAACAACAAACAATTTTGTAGAAAGCATCCCATCCCCCCAGAAAAAAATTTTTAACTGAAATATTCGCATGCAATACACAATCATACTAAATTTCTAACGCTAATTAACTATATAAAATTGTAAGAACGCTTTCAACTTTTTTAAAATAACCTTAAAAGAACATCCTTCTTGACAGTCTTTTTCTATTAAAACCTTTCATTTTATAAGCAAACCAGCTTATTTTTTTGAGCGAACTCAATCAGATTGATCGTCCTCTCCACAGCTTTGGTTAACAGTTGTTGACTCAATTCCATTGCTCGGTCCAATTCCATAGGGCGATCAACAATAGGTATTAAGGCGAGTAAGTTTTCTTCAGGAAGGGCAACTTGTTGACTATCAATCTGTCCAGCAAATAACAAGACGGGTACCTGATACTTTTTAGCCAAGCGACTGATACCAATAGGTACTTTGCCACCGAGGGACTGATCATCGAATCTACCTTCACCAGTTATAATCAGATCGGCTTCTTTAATCAATGCGTCAAGGTTCCCTTTTTCAGCTAATAAGAAAAGCCCATTTCTATATTTGGCTCCAAAAAAGGTCGATAAGGCAAAACCTATCCCTCCTGCTGCTCCGGCCCCTTCTAAATGTCGATAGTCTTTTTTTGTGGCCTCTAACAATAGGTCGGCGTAATTTTTCATCGAAGCATCATAAGTAGGAAGGTCTTTAGTAGCTAAGCCTTTTTGTGGCCCAAAGACATAGCTTGCTCCTTTAGGACCTATTAAGGGATTATTTACATCAGAGGCAAGTATTAAATCACCCTGCTTCATCCGTCGATCTAGACCTGACGGATCCATACTTGCTACTCGATTCAACTCTACAGGTAAAATGGGCAACTCTTGCTGGTGGCTATCAAAAAATTTTAAGCCTAGCGCTTGAAGTAAGCCCATTCCTCCGTCAACGGTCGCACTACCACCTAAACCAAGAATAATCCTTTCAGCACCAAAATCAAGTGCTTGTATCAGTTGTTGTCCTACCCCATAGCTAGTATGGCGCGTAGGGTCTAAGTTTTTAGGGTCGGCATGAATAATACCTGCTCCTTGTGCTACTTCTATAATGGCTAATTTTTCCTGCTCAATCCATCCCCATTTTCCATTAAATGCCTTACCATCAACACCCTTGATGGTTTGTGTAATATATTCCCCTTTTAATACCGATACAAAGGCATCCACTGTTCCCTCACCGCCGTCTGCGATTGGAAAGCAGGTGACTGAATGATTAGGTAAAGCATCTTTAACGCATAAATTGGCTTGTTCACTAGTCATTGATCCTTTAAAGGAATCGATTGCTGCTAATATCTTCATTAAACACCTTCTCCTTATTTAGAAAAACGACGTAAGCATAACTCTTACGTCGTATCCCTCTTTATTTTAAAGTCGGCCAATATTCTTTGTTGGCTTCAATCAAAGCATCCAAGACTTGACGCGCCTTTTTGGCATCGACAACCGTACGATTTAAAGTAAGTGCTTGTAAGGCCTTATCATAAGATTCTTCAAGGTAGGCTTCGACCGTTAATTGTTCAAAGGCGTGTTGCCCTTCAATCATGCCTTTATAGAATGTGCCTACTTTTCCTACTGCGTAAGGTCGTGGACCATTGACTCCTAGTGAAGCAGCGACCTCAATCATGCAATCATCCGGTAAGTTCGCAACAATTCCTTCGTTACGGACTATAACTACAAAAGTCTTCCTTAAATTGTTGGCAATCGAAGCAGCGACTTCAACAATCATGTCTCCGTGCGCATCATTATGCACGATATCTGAATCTTTTGCTGTGCCATTCTTAATAATACGACGACATTCAGTAAAGACTTTTTTCTCGCGCCCATTTCGCACCTCATCACTACGAGTCCAATTTGGATCTAGTTTAGCTAATTTAGCGTCTGGATAGAGGTAATATTGTAAATAGGTGTTGGGTAGATAATCTGGGAAGTCTCGCAACATATCTTCCACCATTGCATAGGTATCCAACCATGATTGGTCACGCTGTTCGGCATCCACTGGTCGAAAGCCCCCATTAAGAATCATTTCTTTTAGTTCTGGTGCGCGATCCTTACCAAATTCATCGTAAAGATGGGTAAACCAACCAAAGTGATTAAGACCAAAATAAACCGGTTCAAATTTATCTGCATCGTAGTCTAAGAGCTTACCGAAAGAACGTAAGAGGTTGACGGGTTGATCACAAATATTTAGAATTTTATCCTCTTCTGGGAAGATTTTATCTAGTGCTAGAGCTACAATTGCCGCTGGGTTTGTATAGTTAAGGATCCATGCATCCGGACTGTAATGGCGCACATCATTTACCATTTCTTCCATATCTCTAATTGATCGCATACCATAGGCAAATCCACCCGGCCCACACGTTTCTTGACCAATGACACCGAGTTGAAGTGGAATTTTTTCATCGCGATCACGCATATCGTAGCCACCTGTCCGCATTTGACAGAAGACAAAATCCACATTTGAATACGCTTCTTTTTTATCTGTCGTATAGCTAAAGTCTACCTCTGGTGCTTCTTCTCTAAAGAGTATTTTGCCAAATTCCCCAATCACTGCTTGCCGTTTCTCATCAATATCATAAAGCACCAATTTGTTAATCGGAAACTTATCCAGATGTTTAGTCATTGCTTTTAAAATACCCGGTGTCCAAGTAGATCCGCCACCGACAACCACTATATTATTTTTTTTCATTTTCTGCGGTCTCCTTTTGTATTTTTTGATCTTTACGATTATAAATGTAATCGTCAACGATGTTACGCATTTGTGTAATTCTTCCGCCGTAAACCACATGGATGGTATGGTCATCTGGTTTGATAATACCATTGGGTTGGGTCCGGTTAAGTAAACTTTCATCAATTAACGAACTGTCTTTGACTTCCACACGTAAACGACTGATGCAATTATCAACATCAGTAATATTATCAACGCCTCCTAAGCCATTGACAATATTTTGCGCGGTTAAACGATTCGCTTCCGTAATATCTACCTCCTCATTACCGTCAACTTCTTCTTCAACAAAATCACTGGCTTGACGACCTAAGGTCATGATATTAAGTCGGGTGATAATATATTTGAAAGTGAAATAATAAACGGCGAAGAAGATGGGTCCGGCAATGAGATAAATATACCATTTCGTTTCAGCACCTTGCAGTACCCCAAAGACGAACCAATCGATGATTCCCCCTTGAACATTTCCGATAGCCACATCTAATAAGGCTGGAATTAAGAAGGCAATTCCTGCAAATATTGAATTCACTACCCACAAGATTGGTGAAATAAAGATAAATGAGAATTCAATCGGTTCGGTAATCCCAGTTAAAATCACCGCAGTGACACCTGGAATAAAGAATTTCAATAAACGGTCTCTTTTTTCTGGTAGAGCCATATGATACATCGCTAAAACAGCTGCCGGCATACCGAATACCATCTGCAAGATCTTACCTTGAGCGAGGAAGGCTGTTGCATCCGTTGAAAAAGGAAGACCGTTGTCTAATTGATAGAGATAAATTTGAAGGGCTCCGACCAGTGATTCACCATTGATATTTTCAATCCCACCCAAGGCGGTGAAACGGAAACTCTGGTTGAGTACATGGTGCAACCCCGTTGGAATCATCAGTTTTTCGATCATTCCATATAAAAAGATTCCCAAAGAGCCCGTTTCGCTGATAAGTCCACCTAAAGCAATAATAAGTTGATTTACCAAAGGCCATACGATGGTTAACAAGGCACCGACTATCGCCATCACGATGGCTACGACAATTGGTACAAAACGTTTCCCACTATAGAAAGTAAGGGATTGATGTAATTCAGTGTTACGGTATTTATTATGTAAGAAGACACCCATCAAACCGGCAATAATACCACCGATAACATTGGTATTATATACAAAGAGGCCTAGCGTACGAGTAAATAAGGAATTCTGTAAAGTGGCATCGACTTGAGACAAGCCCTCTGTTTCCATTAAATAATTAATTGACGTTGTGTCCGGAGTTAAGCCTTGAAGTTGTAATACATACGTCATCCCAATCAGCATAGCAATATATCCTACTGCCCCTGAATAAACGGCTACTTCCTTATCTCTTCTAACCATTCCTAATGGAATCGACATAGCAAATAAAATAGGTAAGTACCCAAATGGTAACGCGGATAACTTACGAATCATGCCAAAAATGTTTTGTAAAATCTCGTTCCCTAAAAAAGGCACGTAACGGATTATATTTTCGTTTTGTAAAGCAGCTGATAGCCCCAGAAAGATTGCCATGAATGAAAGCAAACTAATTGGGAATAACAGAGATTTGCCAAAACTTTGAAAATTCTTTCTAAAATTTTTCAATTGACAACATCCTCTCTTTTATAGTTTCTAGTGTTACCGGTCGTGTCTTGCAGTAGAAACCCTGTCTCTTTTCTACCTAATGATTCATTCTTCCTCCTCTCTTATATTCTTAATTTACTTCTTTTGTATTATAGCGCTTACATAAGACGGATGGCTCCAAGTGGACGGATAATTATCCACAAATGGCCACTTTGTTAAAAAGCTTATTTAACTAACTTCAAATAGTTTGATTTGAGGTAGTTAATTGTTTCATTGACCATTAAAATCATATGCACTTGCTGTTCCCTTGACAAACCGTCTAATAAATTCACTTGAACGTCATGATAAAAGCTTAATTTACTGGCCTTCATGACTGAAGAATCCTTTTTGGTTATCGCAAAGACCGTCATTTTTTTTGCTTTGGCTTTCTCAATAACTTGCAAGCAGCGCTGTGTTTCACCTGAAGATGAAAGTACTAATAGGCTATAATTGTGAAAATGCTCCAACATTTTGATTTCAGAAATAATCACCACCGGAATGCCTAAATAAATCAACTGCCTTGCCATGTAGCGTGCGGTGACCCCGGAAGCCCCTAGACCAAAGAGCATTAAGTGGTGGCGATGGGTATAGATAGCCCCTGCTAAATCAGCCAAACTTGCAAAGTCAATCAGATCCACAGCACTTTCAGTAGTGGTCAATCCTGAATGTGCTTTACGTTTTTGTAAATTGATGTCTGCTTGTACCGCATATTTAAGTTCACTGAACCCTTTAAAGCCTAACAACTTACACGTTCGGTTTATTGTCGCTTGTGAGGTATAAGTCTCTTGGGCAATTTTTAACACGGTTTGATTGGGAATTGATGCAAAATGATTCTCTAAATAATCCAGTACAACTTTTTCACTTTGACTTATTTTCTTAGCAAAATTCCTCTCTTGCAATTGGTTGATTACTTGGTACATAGATTTATGATCTCCTTTTTTGTATCTCATCAAGTTATAAGTGGTCTAAATGCATACCTATTGAGTATGTATACCCTTTCATTATAAAGGATTATATTCTTTCATACTAATTCAGTTTTACAAGAGTCACAACTAGATGTTTGTTGCAAAGGATTAAAAAGCAACTAAGAGACAGATGTCTGCCATCTCTTGATTAGATAGCAACAAATAACTCCAATCGATCAAAACTTTTAGTAACTTTAGAAAAAATTTGAAACTTATACTTGCTATTTGTTAAGAATAGTGTATACTTAAAAATAGAGATATACGAAAACTAAGCTTTGAGTGTATCTGATTAGAGTAATTACAAATTAGATTTAGGAGTGAAATAAATGGGATTATTTAGTAAAGAACCAAAAGAAAACTTTTTAGACATGATTGAGAAAAGACGCTCAATTTACGATTTGAAGGCTGCATCACCAATCAGTGACTCAGAAATTGAAAGTATCATTGCAGATGTAATTAAATTTACACCTTCAGCTTTCAACTCACAAAGTACACGTATCGTTTTACTATTAAACGATAACCACAAACAACTTTGGGATTTAACTACAGAATCTTTAAAAGAGATGATGGGAGATGCTGATTTCACAGGAACACAACAAAAAATGGATATGTTCAAAAATGCATACGGAACCGTTCTCTTCTTCGAAGATAAGACAGTCGTTAAAGGTTTGCAAGAACAATTCCCTATCTTTGCTGATGGATTCCCTACTTGGGCTCAACATACTAATGCTATGCATCAATTTAATGTATGGACTGCTTTTGCTGAGAAACATTTAGGTGCTTCCTTACAACACTATAATGGTGTGATTGATGAAAAAGTTTATGAAACTTATGGCATTTCTAGAGACTGGGAATTAGTCGCTCAAATGCCATTTGGCGAAATCGGTTCACCAGCTGGCCCTAAAGAGTTCCAACCAGTAGAAGAGCGATTCATCGTTAAAAAATAAGTAAAACACTTTCATTAACATTTGAAAAGAAGTATTGTCCAAATGGATAATACTTCTTTTTTAAATCTTTTATTAAGCTTTAAATAGAAAAATACGCCAATAAACTTAAACAATCTTCTTAAAAAGAATTCACTGAACAAAAAAACTCCCTCTTATAACGGAGGGAGATGTTATGACTATTTTTCATTAGCACTTTTATCTAAGTAAGCATTTAACATCCAAATTGTTTTTTCAGCCTCGGATTTTAAAGCAATGAGCATATCATTTGATGGAAAGTCTTCTGCTTCATCGGTTAAGTGAATACCTTCATCATACAAAGCAATTAATGTTCTATAATCGTTGACAATCGCTTCTACCATTTGATCTTGTGATAATGCTTGATCACTAGTACTTTCTTTAATAACAGAATGTTCAATAAATTCTGTTAAAGTGGCATATGGCTGACCACCAATAGCTAATAAACGTTCAGCAACCTCATCCATATCAGCTGTCACCTGATCATACAATTCTTCAAACTTTTCATGCAGTGTGAAAAAACGTGTTCCGCTTACATACCAATGAAATTGATGCAGCCGAGTATAGAAAACACCTTGTGTAGCAACCACTTTATTTAATAGATCAAACACCTTTTTCTCCATACGATTTCCTCCTATTTTTTGCTTTTAAAGCAAGGTTTTTCTCACCATTGCTTTATATCTTTAGCATAGCATGTTCCTCCTCAATAGTTAATTATTATGCTTATCTTCAACCATACTTAAAAATTAATCACTTCGGTTTCCCTTCATCCTTTTAATTAAAACAGCTATTATCCGACACTGATTAGCCAGCAACAAGAACTTTCTACCAAATGAATTAGTAAAAGAAAACACCTCTTGAAACGTTCCATTGAACAATTGCTCACTCGCGAACCCTGTTAGCGATGAATAAAAATCGATTCACGAAAGTACACGAATAAAATAACTAATAAGAAAGCAAGCGAATTTAACAAGAGGTCTTAAAACATTTTTCCCCTGATTAATAAAAAAAGACTTGAAAATTCAAGCCTTTCCAGCTATTTTAAGAGCTTATTATTTTTTACGTTGCGTTTTTAGATCGACGGTTAATAATTCACAGTTTTCACAAACAAAAGCCTCTGCTTTAGGGCGACTTAAGAAAGAACCATTACTCTTTAAAGCGAATCCTCCGCTAGCAAATATACCACCGACTAATTTTTTATCGTCGGGCTGCCACTTAATCGCATAGCGATCTCCTAATAAACTCCCTTTTAACATTTCGTTACCACATTGAGGACAATTCATACAATCATCTCCTTTAAAATTTAATGCACCGACTATCACAAACTTATCGATTAGAGAAATTATAACCGTTTTACTTTTAACGGTTCAAGTGATGCAGTTTATGCCACTATGGAATAAGTTGTACTGCGTTTATTTCTCCACTCTCTTCACAAAGAAAGAATGGTTATTTTTATTTGTAAAGGGGCTTTCTTTTGAAGGTGGCGTTTTTATTTTACTTAATTTTTTTATTTTAATAACAGACGATTCCTTAGGGTTTATTTCCCTCTTCTTTCCTCAGCTAAGCGATTTCCCCGACCATATATGAAATACAACGCGAGTCCCTTTATCCCCATTAAAAAGACGGAATAAACCGCATTAATTGCTTGAGCGTCACTGTTAGTGTCTGCGTTCGCATTACGACGGATCACAATACCTAAAGTAGGCTGGGAGGGTTGATATAAAAAGACTGAGAGATCAAAATCATCGACTAGCCGATTAAAATGAATGGCTATAAGTGCTAGGATAGTCGGTAGGATAACTGGTAACACAATCTTTCTAAAGGTGTACCCTGATGAAGCTCCTAATAGGACCGAAGCATCTTCTAATTGATTATCCAATCCATAATAAGCTGCCTTCAAATACCTCAAGGAATTAGGAAGGGAAACTACCATATAAGTTATGGGTAAAATCCACCAAGATCCGATTACTGAATGTCCTCCTAATAAAAAGGAAGGCCGATCATAAGCCATCAGATACCCCACTACCAACAGTATCCCTGGAATCAACCAAGGAATATAAAAGACGTATTCTAAAAGAGGCGTGAAAAATTTTAGTTGCCCACGGTGAAGCTTGCGAGCAACAATAGCCATTAGAAAAACGGCTGCCAGTGCAGCAATTAATGAATAAAGAATGGAGGTCACAATGGGTTGAAGGTTGTCACTCAGTGAAAAAACCTTGACATAATTATCTAAAGTTAACTGACCAAGTGAAAGATTAGCAGATCGTAGGGCTTGAGATTTTGAAAAAGAAGCGATGATTAAAGCCACGAGCGGTAAGGAATAAATTATCAATATAAGATAAGCTAGCACATGAATTACTGCATTCCAGATAGGCGACTGAATTTTTTGCTTTTGCAAACGAGCTTGCGTCTTTGACAGAGATAAATAACGCAGGCGGTGTTCGTTACGAGTCATACTATATAGTAAAAAAATTTGGGTGAAGCCTAGAAAAATCGATAGAATGGACGCTAAGTCCCTAGAAGCAGGCCGATTAGCAAAGGTTAAAATTAATGGACTAATCGTCTGAAACGTCTTCCCTCCTACCATAACTGGTGCCGAAAAAGCTGCCAAGCCTGTTTGGAAGGTCATAATAGTCAGCGTTATAATTACCGGCTTAAGTGTTGGTAAAACAACCGTTTTCAAAATATAACTAGGGCTTGATCCCATCAACTTGGCTGCTTCAATCAAGTTAAAATCAACCGATCGGATAGCGGACGATAAGAAAAGCATATAAATATGAGTGGTGCCGAAAGTCATTACAAAGAAAACAGCTCCAAATCCTTCAAACCAATAAGGATCTAAATTGGGCAAGACCTCCATTAATAACTTGGTCAAAAACCCATTCTTTCCATAAACAAGTAGATAGCCAAAGTTCATGACAATTCCACCCATTAACAGGGTGGTCATGTAGCCCATCTTCAAGAATCTTGCCCCGCTTATCTCAAAATAATCCGTGACTAGAACTAAAAACACGCCTAAGAAATTCACTGATACAGCCAAAGAAACAGCTAAAACAAAGGAATTTTTTATCGATTGCATGGCGCGTTTGGACGTTAACACTTTCTCAATTGAAGAAAAATCAAGGTTGCCACCCACTAGTAAACTATTGGTGAAAACAACACTAATTGGATAGATAATAAAGGTAATAACTAGCCAAATGATAAAAGTATAGAAGAATAGATGAGTCACCTTTTTATTAGATATTTTTGGCATTAGCTCTCACCTTTTTCATAGGATAAAATGCTTGCTGTATCTAAAGATAGGGTCACAGAATTGCCAGGCTGAAAGGTGTTCAATGTTTGGTTGAGCGTCATAAAACGAAGTGTTGACGGTCCCGCTTCAACTTCGTATAGAATAACATCTCCTTGAAAGATTTTATTCGTAAGGGTCGTCGTAAAACTTAAATTGTCAGAAGGATATCTGTTCACATGCAAGTTCTCTGGACGAATATAATGACGCTTCGATCGATCGAATTTGAAATCGCTTTGACGGTTCAGCCATTCTACTAAATTTTCTGAAAGAAAATTGACATCTCCGACAAAATTACAGACAAATTCTGTTTCTGACCGATTATAAATTTCACTTGGCGTTCCCACTTGCTGAATTTCCCCCTTATTAAAAACAGCTATTCGGTCTGATAATTCTAAAGCTTCGCGTTGATCGTGCGTAACATAAACAGCTGTAAGATTTGTACGCGCTTGGATAGCTTTCAGCTCCCCTCTCAACTGTTCGCGTAATTTTGCATCCAAATTGGATAAGGGTTCATCAAATAAAATTAAATCCGGTTCAGTAACTAACGTTCTTGCTATCGCCACACGCTGTTGCTGTCCACCTGATAACTGGGAAACATTTTTAGTTAAAAGGGTGGTGTCGAGGTCGACTAATTGCGCTTGTTCGGCTACTCTTTGTTTAATTTCTTCACGATTTACCTTCGCTACTTTTAAACCATAAGCAATGTTATCAAAGACAGTCATCGTCGGAAATAAAGCGTAGGATTGAAACACCATGCCGATATTTCTTTTTTCAGCTGGTTGATAGCTTATGTCTTGTTCATTTAATAAAATTTTACCATGACTCGGTAATGTTAAGCCTGCAATGGCGCGAAGGGTGGTTGTTTTTCCACAACCGGAAGGACCCAATAAAGTAAAAAATTCTCCTTTATTTATTGATAAATTAACACCCTTGACCGCGGCAAAGTCTCCATAACGAATTTCGATTGATTCTAATTTAAGCATAAGCCCACTCCTTTATTGAATAAGAAAACAAAAAGCCTCAGCCTCGAAATGAGGATGAGGACTTGGCGAGAATGATCTTATGGCATATATTCCAGTTCTAATTTTTCTACCCAACTATCTACATTCTGACGGTAGAAATCCCAGTCAACATCCATACGGACCATTTTATCTAATAATGCTTTTAGGGGTTCGGAAAGCACTTCTTGGCCACCTTCCGTCACCGGTAAGAAGCCAAATTCTTCAGCAAAAACTTTTTGCACTTCATCAGAGCCGTACCAGTTTACGAAATCTTCAGCCGCTGAATAATCATACTCTTCTCCCTTATCTAAAATCCCGATTTGTTCAGTCATGGAAAAAATACCGTATGTTGGAACGATTGGCTCTAATGCTAAGCCATCGTACTCTTCTAAGGCAAGCGCAGTCCCTGAAATATGATAGTAGTTATAAGGGGTTGTGCCTTCTTGGAAAAGCACCCATTGGTCTTCCCCTTCTCGTGCTTGGTAGCCATTATTGATATAAGCCGCAACTTTTTGCCACCCTTCTTCAGAAATTCCAAGTTCTCCTTCATCATCGCGGTATTGCATTAGCATGGAAAGAATAATTTTTTGGTTGGTTGAACCTGCTAAATCCGACGGAATACGGTACTTATTCTTCAACGCCTCTTCTTGGCCTAACGCTTCCAATGTTTTTACAGCATCTTCTTGGTTTATAAATTCAGGATTGTACATCCCAAAAATATACGCTTCAGCAAAAGGATAAAATTCACCCTTGCCGATGATAATTTCTTCGGGTACGTTTTCGGCCCAAACTGGTTCAAAAGCATGTAAATCAACTTGCTCTTGTACATTTAACCAGTTGGCTTCATCCATCCCAATAATCACATCCGCTTGTGGATCGTTTGCCTCAGCCAGTAGCCGATTGTAAGTATCTCCCCCCGGAGCGGTTACCATTTCCAAGTAAAAGCCTTCAGCTTCAGCTAATTCGACAAGCCGAGCCGTACGCGCATCGTCATAATAAGTATTGGAATAAATCGTTACTGTACGCTTTTCGTCTTGTGCCATTCCTTTAGCAAGTCCAGTGCTAGTAAAAACGGATGCAGACAAAACGGCCATTGATGCTATTAAAAATTTTTTATTCATTGATTAAGCCCCTCATTATTTTTTTCAAACTAAGATTACCAACCCACTCTATTAAAGTCAATTGTTGTGACAAAGTTACTCTCCTTTCAAAAGCTGATTCAAGTATTTATTATTAATTTAAACACTTACCAACGGTGATTGATTCATATCGTTAAAGATATTTACTTATTTTAATGCAGCCTGTAATTTGGTCGTATCTCCACCGATTTATACCGTTATTTTCTTTATTCTATTTGCCAATATATCATCTCCTTAATTTTAGGCATCAAAAAAGCACCTCCCTTTTTGATAGGTGCTTTATAAAATATCTTCGTAATTTCTTCTTGAATACAGAACACGGATTATTTCTACTAGCTTTTCTCCATTATTTACTCGGTAGAAAATAAGATAGTTTTTTACGGGACAAATTCTTATATTCTCTTTATCTAAGTCTTCATCTCTATACCTTCTAAATCTTTCAGGCATTTCATCAAGCCCTCTTATAGACTCTTCTATTTTCTTTATTAACCTTAATGCGGATAAATCAGAATTCAAGTTTGCAGAAATATACTCATATATTTCAATGATGTCTTTTTTGGCTCTAGATGATACTACAATAGTATATTTGCTCATAATTGATCGTAAATTGATTTAAAAGCCTCATCCACATTTTCATATTTCCCATCTTTTAAATCATTTATCCCTTCCATTAGCATCTTGTTTAATTCATCCCTTGAGATGTCAAAAATATCAACAAGTTTTACATCCGGTAATTTTACATCAAAAGGTAAGCCTTTATTAAGAATAATCTGCCTATAAAACATATCCACTGCATTTGATGGAGGTATGCCCAAGGTTTTCAGTATCTCCTCCGCCCTTTCTTTAATTTCCGGTTTCATCCTTATATTTAGGTTTGCTGACTTAGCCATAATTGACTCCTCCTTTTGCTTAATTATATCAAATACGTCAACACTATGTCTATACATTTAAAGTTTATCGAAGTCCTCCTGTGTAACTACTTGCTTATCTTTCCACTCATCGTTAGTTTTTTCTGTGTCCATATCAGTTATAAGTCCAATGGTGAGTAAATCTAAATCAAAAACAGAAAGACCACGTTCCACTGCTCTTAATAAAAATAAGGGGGTGGTCATTGGTCTTACTTTTTAGATATTTTTCCATCTTAATATATAATCCCCACAATTTTATTAGCTGGGATAGGATTTGATAAATAGAAAAAGTAGAAAAATTATCTAACCATTCCTCTGGACTGTCTTCTACCGTCTTATCCCCATGTCTTGCCATGACATAGGCTACATTCTCAAAGAGTTCTAAAGAACCTATATCAATATTAGAGTTATTCGGATAAAGTCCATATAATTGTGTAAAAGATAAAGAGCCATATAAAGCTCCTTTTACGGTACAATGTTTTTACTCCAAAACATATCCAAAAGGACTTTACATGACCCAAGTACATTTTACACTGAACAGCGAAGTGGTTCAAATTATTATTGATTATTCGGTAAAAGAGGAGGTATCTAAAAATAGTTTGACGACAGTATTTAATCAGTTAATGGAAAACCAACGAACAGAATATATTCAAGCCGATGAGTATGAACGTTTAAAAAGTCGTCAAAATCAAAAAACGGCTATTATGAGCGAGAGTTTACCACTTGTGTAGGAACACTTGATTTAAAAGTGTCCAGAACTCGCAATGGTGAATTTTCACCAACGGTATTTGAGCGTTATCAGCGAAATGAACAGGCTCTGCTCGCTTCCATGTTGGAGAGGTATGTCTCTGGTGTTTCTACACGTAAAGCTTCAAAATTGTTGAAGAACTCTGTGGAAACTCTGTCTCAAAATTCCACATGGCTCAAACATATGGTACCACATCCCCCAAAGGCAAACATCTATCTTATGAAGAACGTGTGAAGATTGAAGCGTATAAAACACAAGTCCCTCCTCCATCCAACCGTGCAATCGCTCGATTGCTCGGACGTTCACCACAGACCATTCATACAAAAGTGAAACGCGGGACAGTTACTCAGAAACGCAAACAAT